>PNMH01000004.1 GCA_013823505.1 Polaromonas sp.
CGGCTGGGAAGGCAAGGACGCCGCCCACAAGGAAATCGTGGACGGCATGGCCGCCTACGAAGCGCAGAAAGGCTGATCAGCCCGCAGACGGGTCGGGCAACACGTCGTTCAACACCGGCAGGTTGTCCCCGGGTCTCAGGGTCTTGAACGGGCCTTGCAGACTGGCCCCTTCGTAGAGCTGCATCCGCCGTGCCGAGAGAGAGCCGGTGGAGACACCGCTCCTGGCCACATAAGCCATGCCCTGGCACTCCAGGCTGGTTTCCACCGCGCTGCCACCGGCAGCGCCCAGATGGCCAAACAGGTACAGATCGCCCAGCACGCGGATGCGACCGCGCACCACGGCGCCGGTCCAGATGATCAGTGGTCCGTTGACGCGGATGTGGCCCGAGATTTCACCCTGCACCAGCAGTCCGCCGTTGAACTCCAGTTCGCCGTGCAGTTTGCCGCCCACTGCCACGCGGTTGACCACGTTCATCGCCACCGGGTCGATGGTCAGCGTGTCCTGCGGTGTTTTCAGATCCATGGCCAGCGCTCCGTCCAGGTGGCCGGCAACCAGCCGGAGGTTGGGAGCCAGACGATGGCCCAGAACACCGCACTGCCCAGCACCATCAGCACGCCCATGAGTGCGATGGCCAGGGCGTTGCGCTCGAGCCAGCGTCGCAGGCGTTTGGGCCGGCGCCTGGGTGTCCCAGCGGGTGTGTCGAGGTGGTCCAGCACGGCCCAGCTTCTCCAGCCCTCGCTCAGGCCCACCTCGCCCTTCGCGAGCGACACCTCCAGCCCTTGCGTTGAGCCGTTCGACGGGATTTGCCGGCGTCCCAGCAGCACCGAGAAGGGCGCGCCCACGATGCTGTGGGTGAAGAAGGCGTCGGTTTCGTCCATGGCGACCGAGTTTAGCGAAGCAGCTGGTGATGCCGCGTCACAGTTCCGCGAGGGGCGGGGCCACGTCCCGCACCGCCAGACCGGGCTTGAGTGGATTGCGCTGTGCGAGGTGTTCCATGTACTCCCCGATGCCCTGGCTTTCGCGTTCCAGGAACCGCTGGACCGCATCGGCGAACGAAGGGTGGGCCAACCAATGGGCGCTCGTGGTTTTGACGGGGAGCAGGGCGCGCGCCATCTTGTGTTCACCCTGGGCGCCGCCCTCAAAGCGCACAAACCCGTGTTCGATGCACCAGGCCAGTGGCGCGTAGTAGCACGCCTCGAAATGCAGGCAATCCACCCGCTCCAGCGCGCCCCAGTAGCGTCCGTAGGCCACGCGGGTCGTGTCGTCGATGCCGATCAGGCTGCAGGCGATCGCATGGCCTTCGCGCTCAGCCACAAACAGCAGCCAGTGCTGCGGCATGGTCTGCGCCATGCGGCGGAAGAAGTCGCGGTTGAGGTAGGGCGCGTTGCCGTGCTCGAGGTAGGTGCGTTCGTAACAGCGGTAGAAGAAGTCCCAGTCTGCATCGCTGATGTCGGTGCCGCGCGACCAGCGGAACGTGACGCCGGAGTCAGTGACCTTGCGCCGTTCCTGGCGGATCTTCTTGCGCTTTTCTTGTTGGAGGCTGGAGAGGAAATGGTCGAAGCTGGTGAAGATCGACGGCGGGCCATCTGCAGAGGCTTCGTTTTTCCAGTGGAACTGCACCGTGTGGCGCAGCATCATGCCGGCGTCTTCGCAAGCCTTCACGTCTTGAGCTTGTGCGAAGAGCAGGTGGACCGAGGACAGGTCTTCGTCACGCACCCGCTGGATCAACGCTGTCACCAAGGCGGTGCGGGCCGCTGCATCGCGCGCGAGCAGCCGCGCCCCCGGTACGGGTGTGAACGGCACCGCCACCAGCGCCTTGGGGTAGTAGTCCAGCCCGTGCTGCCCGTAAGCGTTGGCCCAGGCCCAGTCGAACACGTACTCGCCGTACGAGTTGTTCTTGAGGTACATGGGGCACGCGGCCTGCAATTCGTCGCCACGCCACAGCGTCACGAACTGCGCTTGCCAGCCCGCGCGGGGTCGCGCGCTGCCGCTCTCGTGCATGGCGACCAGGTATTCGTGGCGCATGAACGGGCTGGGGTCGGACTCCTGCGCCAGCAGGGCGTTCCATGCGGACTCTGCGATCTGCGACGGGGACGAAAAGACCCGGGTGACATAATCGATTTCACCCACCTGCGGCTCCGTCAAACAGCGAGCCCAAGGCCCATTTCGCAACGTTTTCAGACCCCATGACTCTTTCCATTTGCGTGGCCCAGCTCAACTTTGTGGTGGGCGACATGGCGGGCAACGCCCGGAAGATGATCGATGCCGCCGAAAAGGCCCACGCTCGCGGCGTGAACCTGCTGCTCACGCCCGAACTCGCCCTGTGCGGCTACGCCGCTGAAGACCTGTACCTGCGCCCCGCGTTCATCGATGCCTGTGATGATGCCCTCAAAGTGGTGGCGGCCGGCACCGCCCACCTCAAAGGCCTGCACATCGTGGTGGGACATCCGGCCCGTCCCGGGCAGGCCGTTGGCCAGCGGCGCGAACGCAGCGTGTCGGTGGCCCACCTGCACAACGCCGCCAGCGTGCTGCACGCCGGGTTGGTGACGCACACCTACGCCAAACGCGAGCTCCCCAACTACCAGGTGTTCGACGAGCGCCGTTACTTCGTGCCGGGCCATGACACCTGCGTGTTCGACGTGACCGGCAACGACGGCCAGCGCGTGCGCGTGGGCCTGCTGATCTGCGAAGACGCCTGGTTCGACGCACCCGCAGCGGACGCGAAAGCGGCCGGTGCCGAGCTGCTGGCGGTCATCAACGCTTCACCGTTTCACGCCGGCAAGGGCGGCGACCGCGAAGCCGCCATGCGTTTGCGCTGCCAGGCCACCGAGCTGCCCCTGGTGTACGCGCACCTCGTGGGCGGTCAGGACGAGATCGTGTTCGAAGGCCGCAGCTTCGTGCTGGCGGCCGACGGTGCGCTGGTGGGGCGCGCGGTGAGTTTTGAGGAGTCCTTGTTCGACGCCGCCTTCACACGCCAGGGACCGGGTTGGCAAATCACCGCCGAGACCGACCGCGCACACAGCCCCGAGGCCGATCTCTGGCATGCGCTGGTGCTGGGTGTTCGCGACTACCTGGGCAAAAACGGGTTCCCAGGCGCGATCTTGGGCTTGTCGGGCGGTATCGACTCGGCGCTGGTGCTGGCCATCGCGGTGGACGCGTTGGGCAAGGACCGTGTGCGCACGGTGATGATGCCCTCGCCCTACACAGCCGACATCTCCTGGATCGACGCGCGCGACATGGCCGCGCGCCTGGGCGTGCGCTACGACGAGATCGGCATCGCGCCGCAGTTCGAGGCCTTCAAGGCCAGCCTGGCCAGCGAATTCGCGGGCCTGCCCGAAGACACGACCGAAGAGAACCTGCAGGCGCGCATCCGCGGCACGCTGCTCATGGCCTTGTCCAACAAGTTCGGCAGCATCGTGCTGACCACGGGCAACAAGAGCGAGATGGCCACCGGCTATTGCACGCTGTACGGTGACATGGCGGGTGGCTTCGCGGTGATCAAGGACGTGGCCAAGACCATGGTCTTCAAGCTGGCCCGCTGGCGCAATGCGCACGACCCGTATGGCACGGGCGCCAACCCGATTCCAGAGCGGATCATCGTGCGCCCGCCGAGTGCCGAGCTGCGCCCCGACCAGAAAGACCAGGACAGCCTGCCGCCGTATGAGGTGCTCGACGCGATCATCGAGCGCTACATGGAAAACGACCAGAGCCCCGACAGCATCGTGGCGGCCGGGTTTGACCGCGCCGACGTCGACAAGGTGGTGCGGCTGATCCGCATCAACGAGTACAAGCGCCGCCAGGCCCCGGTGGGCATCCGCGTGACCCACCGCAGTTTCGGCAAGGACTGGCGCTACCCCATCACGAGCAAATACCGGGCTTAAGTCGGCTTCAGTTCGAGCACGGCGCGCATCTCGCCGACCTCGATGCCTGCCGCATTTTTGAGGGGTGGCGGAATCAGGCTGGCCAGGGCAGCGCGGCTTTCGTCGTCAAGCCATCCGAGTTGCTCCATGGCCGAGACGAAGGCCACCATCAAAGGCGGCAGCAAGCCGTCGCTCACCTTGGCGGCAATGCCGATTCCGCGGCTGAAGCTGGCGAGCACCTGCACACCGTCGGCCCCCACCTTGCTGACCCAGTCGCCACGTCCGGCGCGCATCAGCGCCAGATCGTTGCGCCCCTGGCCGCTCACCAGTTCGGGGTGCAGGCTCATGGCGCGGGCGATGAGCAGCGGTGCCTTGCCGTAAACCGCATCGGGCTCCACCAGCGTCAATCGAGCGAAAGCGTGGGCCAATGAACGCAGGGGTAGGGCGTAGTTCGGTGCGCTGCAGCCGTCGGTGCCTCGCACCAGTTGGTCCACTGGCACGCCAGCGAAGTGGCTCACGCTGCGGGCAATTTCCGTTTGCACGGCATGGCTGGTGTCGAGATAGCCGCCCTGTGAAGCGCCCAGCGCATGGGCCAGCAGCAGCATGCCGGTGTGTTTGCCGGAGCAGTTGTGGTGAAGGCGGTTGAAGCGGGCGCCGGGCTCGGGGGAGATGCCATTGGTGCTGAAAAAGAAAGGCACATGGCTGCCGCAAGCCAGGCTGGCTTCACCCGCGCCGATTTTGGCCAACATCGCCGCAGCGCGCTCCACATGCATGGGTTCTCCGCTGTGGCTCGCGCACAGCAGGGCCACATCGGCGTCGCTGAGTTCGTAGCGGTCGGTCGCTTGCGCGATCAGCGGCATGGCCTGAAACGGTTTGAGCGATGAGCGCGTGAAGAGCGGCGAATCCACATCGCCCACGCTGGCCAGCAGTTCCCCCTGCGCGTTGACCACCGCGAATGAACCATGGTGGATGTTTTCCGGATGACCGCCCCGGTAGGCGACGGTGATGGGGACGTGGCGGGGCAGGGCGGTTGAATTCATGTGTGGGCCGGTGGGTTGTGCGCCCAGTGTACGAACAGCACGGAGGCCCTTGGGCATAATGAATCGAGAACACCCTTCCCACAAGCCACGCCCTGGAGACATTGCATGAAACAGATCACCGCCGTCATCAAACCGTTCAAGCTGGAAGAGGTGCG
Organism: Polaromonas sp.; assembly: GCA_013823505.1. The sequence continues at coordinate 5,057 of PNMH01000004.1, forward strand.
CGAGGCCTTGGCCGAGCAAGGCGTGACGGGTCTGACCGTGACCGAAGTCAAGGGTTTCGGACGCCAGAAGGGCCACACCGAGCTCTACCGCGGCGCCGAGTACGTGGTCGACTTTTTGCCCAAGGTGAAGGTCGAGGTGGTGGTGAAGACGGTGGACGTGGAGCGCTGTGTGGACGCGATCATTCGCGCCGCCCGCACCGGGAAGATTGGAGACGGCAAGATCTTCGTGACCTCGGTCGAGCGTGTGGTGCGCATTCGCACCGGGGAAGAAGACGAGACAGCTGTCTGAGACGGTCGATGCTCTAGATGGCTTCGATGCGGGCTTCCGGCGCCATGCCGGCCGCCTGCACGAGTTCGGGCAACAGCTCGTGAACATCGCTGCCGACGCGGATCAGTTCCATCTGGGTGCCGTTCATGAACTGCTGCTCGACCCCGGTGCGCATGAAGGCCATCAATCCGTCGTAGTAGCCCGCCACGTTGAGCAGGCCGACCGGCTTGTCGTGGTAGCCCAACTGGCGCCAGGTCCAGACCTCGAAAAATTCCTCAAACGTGCCAATGCCGCCAGGAAGCGCGAGGAAGGCGTCGGCCTTGTCGGCCATCATCCGTTTGCGTTCGTGCATGTTGTCCACCACGTGCAGCTCGGTGCAACCTTGGTGCGCCCACTCCCGCTCCACCAGCGCTTTCGGAATGATGCCGATCGCTTGACCGCCTGCGGCCATGGTGGCGTCGGCCATGATGCCCATCAGGCCGTTGCGGCCTCCGCCGTACACCAGCTGACCGCCGTGTTCGCCAATCCACTGGCCGACGGCGCGCGCCGTTTCAGCGAAGGCGGGTGTCGCCCCGGGGCGGGAGCCGCAATACACACAGAGCGAAAAGGCTGGAGCTGTCATGAGAGGTGTTGAGTGATCAGGCCCAGCGGGCCCAGGCAGCCGCCAGCCAGATGCCTAAGCACAGCACGAGGCTGAGCAAAACGGCGGCGCTGCCCATGTCTTTGGCGCGTTTGGACAAGTCGTGCCATTCGGGGCCGATGCGGTCGATGGCGGTCTCGATGCCGGTGTTGAGCAACTCGACCATCATGACCAGCATCACCGAACCTGCGAGCAGGGCGGTTTCCACCCAGGTCTGTCCGAGCCAGAAAGCCAGCGGGATCATGACGATGGCCGCGAGGGCTTCCTGGCGAAACGCGGTCTCGCCCCAGCCTGAACGCAAGCCAGCCACCGAATAGCCGAAGGCGTGCCACATGCGGGAGGCGCCCGTGCGCAGCTTTTGGGCGTTCACCGGTTCGCGGTCTTGATCAAGGCTCATGTTTCAGCTCCACCAGCGCCGGGGCTTGCTGGTGTCTTCCACCGGCTTGAAATGAACCAGGCGGGTTCCCGCCAGGGCGTCGTGGAGGAACTGGCGCTGGGCATGAAAACGCGAGAGCAACGCCCAGACCACGACCCAACCCACCAGCAGCACCGAGAGTTGCTGCCCCGACAGGTGCAGCAGACCCGACACAGCCAGCGGGGGCAGCAGCCACAGCCAAGACAGCACGTAGCGCCAGAGCGCGCGGCCCTGTGTCAAGGCCTGACCGTGGCGATCCACCACACGGATGTGCCAGGTCTTCATGGCCAGCGTCTGGCCCTTGGCCCAGAACCAGCCGAAATAGATGCCGAAGGCCACGAAAACCAGAGCCTGCTGCAGGTACCGGTTGTCCAGCGCGTTGCCCGATTCAGTGAACGAAGAGAGCACGTAACTGGTGGTGAACAGCACGCCAACGAGGAACACCACGCCGAACATCAGGGTGCCCTCGTACAGCCAGCAAGCCATGCGGCGGCGTAGAGAAGGTGCCATCAAGTCGATGTGGTCGCCCGCTGGGGTGGAGGCGTTGGAGGGTGAAGAGAGGGAGGCAGACATGCTTGAACAAGAGCTCGGCCCACAGGGAGCCAGTGGCATGGATTGTCTCATTGCTGCCAAGACGCCTGCTTTTCGAGGGCGTTGCACCGATGGGTGCTTGGAGGGACTTGTGTTGCAGTGCGATAATGCTCGCTGCACTTCAAAACACGGCAAACGGATCAGGGTCCGGCGGGGTATGTGCCCGCTCATGGCCACTGGTCTCAAGTCTCGACACCGCCCCACAAGGGTTGGTCAAGAGGCACCCAAGGTATTTCGTCAGAGAAATTCTCGAAAGGTTCATCATGGAAATCAACAAGGCCGAACTGGCCTCGGCCGCTGCCGCCACCGGCACAGCCACCCAAGAACTCCGCGGCGCAGAAATCCTCGTCAAGGCCCTCCAGGCCGAAGGCGTCAAGTACATCTGGGGTTATCCCGGCGGTGCTGTTCTGCACATCTACGACGCGTTCTACAAACAAGACACCATCCAGCACGTGCTGGTGCGCCATGAGCAGGCGGCTGTGCACGCGGCCGACGGTTATGCGCGTGCCACGGGCGATGTGGGCGTGGCGCTCGTCACCTCCGGTCCCGGCGTGACCAATGCCATCACCGGCATTGCCACCGCGTACATGGACAGCATCCCCATGGTGATCGTCACCGGCCAGGTGCCCACGGCCGCGATCGGCCTGGACGCTTTCCAGGAATGCGACACCGTCGGCATCACGCGCCCCATCGTCAAGCACAACTTCCTGGTGAAGGATGCGCGCGACATGGCCATGGTGATGAAAAAGGCCTTTCACATCGCGCGCAGCGGCCGACCAGGTCCTGTGGTGGTGGACATCCCGAAAGACGTGTCTTTCAACAAAGTGCCTTACACCGGCTACCCCGAGTCGGTCGAGATGCGCTCGTACAATCCGGTGCGCAAGGGCCACGGGGGTCAGATCCGCAAGGCGCTTCAGCTGTTGTTGGCGGCCAAGCGCCCCTACATTTACACGGGTGGTGGCGTCTTGCTGAGCAACGCCACGGAAGAACTGCGCACCTTGGTGAACATGCTGGGTTACCCCGTCACCAACACGCTGATGGGCCTGGGCGCCTACCCGGCGTCGGACCGCAAGTTCCTCGGCATGCTGGGCATGCACGGCACGATCGAAGCCAACAACGCGATGCAGAACTGCGACGTGCTGCTGGCCGTGGGCGCGCGTTTTGACGACCGCGTGATCGGCAATCCCAAGCACTTTGCGCAGAACGAACGCAAGATCATCCACATCGACATCGACCCGTCGAGCATCTCCAAACGCGTCAAGGTGGATGTGCCGATCGTGGGCGACGTCAAGGACGTGCTGACCGAGCTCATCAACATGGTGCGCGAGAGCGCCACCAAGCCCGATGGCAAGGCGCTGTCTGCGTGGTGGGACACCATCGAAACCTGGCGCTCCAAGGACTGCCTGAAGTACGACCGCGGCAACACCGACGTGATCAAGCCGCAGTACGTGGTGGAAACGCTCTGGAACATGACCAAGGACGCCGACACGTATGTGACGTCGGACGTGGGCCAGCACCAGATGTGGGCTGCGCAGTACTACCGCTTTGACGAGCCGCGCCGTTGGATCAACTCGGGCGGCTTGGGCACCATGGGTGTGGGCATTCCCTACGCCATGGGCATCAAGCTGGCCAAGCCCGACAGCGAGGTGTTCTGCGTGACCGGCGAAGGCTCGGTGCAGATGTGCATCCAGGAGCTCTCCACCTGCCTGCAGTACAACACCCCGATCAAGATCGTGGCGTTGAACAACCGATACCTGGGCATGGTGCGCCAGTGGCAGGAGATCGACTACGAAGGTCGCTACAGCCACAGCTACATGGATGCATTGCCCAACTTCGTGAAGCTCGCCGAGGCTTATGGCCACGTCGGCATGCTGATCGAGCGTCCGCAGGATGTGGAAGGCGCTCTCCGCGAGGCGCGCAAGCTCAAGGACCGTACTGTGTTCATGGACTTCCGCACCGACCCCACCGAGAACGTCTTCCCCATGGTCAAGGCCGGCAAGGGCATCACCGAGATGCTGCTGGGTTCCGAAGACCTCTGATCCCCCGCGAAGCAACGGCGCGCCGTTGCTTCATCCCCTCAGACGAATCTATTGCCCGCCAAGCCCGCGCATTACCGTGCGCGGGGGAGGGCGGCGAAAAGAGGAATCGAACATGAAACACATCATCGCTGTCTTGCTGGAAAACGAACCCGGGGCTCTTTCCCGCGTGGTCGGCCTGTTCTCTGCCCGTGGGTACAACATCGAGTCGCTCACCGTGGCGCCGACCGAAGACCCCAGCCTGTCCCGCATGACGATCCAGACCACCGGGTCGGACGACGTCATCGAGCAGATCACCAAACACCTCAACCGCCTGATCGAAGTCGTCAAGGTGGTGGACCTCACCGAGGGCTCCTACACCGAGCGCGAGCTCATGATGGTGAAGGTGCGCGCGGTGGGCAAGGAGCGCGAAGAGATGAAGCGCATGGCCGACATTTTCCGCGGCCGCATCATCGATGTGACCGAGAAGAGCTACACCATCGAGCTCACCGGCGACCAGACCAAGAACGATGCGTTCCTGGAAGCCATCGACCGCTCCGCCATCCTCGAGACGGTGCGCACCGGTGCCAGCGGCATCGGGCGTGGCGAGCGCATCCTGCGCGTGTAAGACAATCCCCCAGTTTTCATTTCCCCGAACAACACATTTCAACCGGAGCAACCCATGAAAGTTTTCTACGACAAAGACTGTGACCTGTCCCTGATCAAGGGCAAGACCGTGGCCATCATCGGCTACGGCAGCCAGGGCCACGCACACGCACAAAACCTCAACGACAGCGGCGTGAAGGTCGTGGTCGGCCTGCGCAAAGGTGGCGCCTCTTGGGACAAGGTCGGCAAAGCCGGCCTGACCGTGATGGAAGTGAACGACGCCGTGAAATCGGCCGATGTGGTCATGATCCTGCTGCCCGACGAGCAGATCGCCGAGGTCTACCACCAGAACGTGGCGCCCCACATCAAGCAAGGCGCGTCGCTGGCCTTTGCTCACGGCTTCAACGTGCACTACAACCAGGTCGTGCCACGCGCCGATCTGGACGTGTGGATGGTTGCGCCCAAGGCCCCTGGCCACACCGTGCGCAACACCTACACCCAGGGTGGCGGCGTGCCCCACTTGGTCGCGATTCACCAGGACAAGAGCGGCAAGGCGCGTGATCTGGCGCTGAGCTACGCCATGGCCAACGGTGGCGGCAAGGCCGGCATCATCGAAACCAATTTCAAGGAAGAGACCGAGACCGACCTGTTCGGCGAGCAGGCCGTGTTGTGCGGTGGTGCGGTCGAGCTGATCAAGATGGGCTACGAGACGCTGGTGGAAGCCGGCTATGCGCCCGAGATGGCTTACTTCGAGTGCCTGCACGAGCTCAAGCTCATCGTGGACCTGATCTACGAAGGCGGCATTGCCAACATGAACTACTCGATCTCGAACAACGCCGAATACGGCGAGTACGTGACCGGCCCGGAAGTCATCAACGAGCAGTCCCGCGTGGCCATGCGCAACGCCTTGAAGCGCATCCAGTCGGGTGAGTACGCGAAGATGTTCATCTCCGAAGGCCGCACCAACTACCCGAGCATGACGGCCCGCCGCCGCCTGACCGCCGATCACCAGATCGAAGTGGTTGGCGCCCAGCTGCGCGCCATGATGCCCTGGATCGCCAAGAACAAGCTGGTGGACCAGACGCGCAACTGACGCACCGTCGCTCGCATTTGCGAGCGGCCCTCCCAAAGGCCACTTCGGTGGCCTTTGTCGTTTCTGCCCGCAGTGTCCCTGCCTTACACTGCAACTTTGCACCATGCGAGGGTGTCCTCGGGCATCCTTTCAAACACACCTCATGCACGACGGCACCGATCCCCAGCACACCCACCACGCAGACCGGCCCAAGCGTTCCAAGGGCATCTACATGGTGCCCAACATGATCACGTTGGCCGCCCTGTTTGGTGGCTTCTACTCGGTGGTGATGGCCATGAACGGGCGTTACGACTTGGCCACCGTGGGCATCTTCGTGGCCATGGTGCTCGACAGCCTCGATGGTCGCGTGGCCCGCATGACCAACACGCAGAGCGCATTTGGCGAGCAAATGGACTCGCTCTCCGACATGGTGTCTTTTGGCGCAGCTCCCGCGCTCATCGCCTATGAATGGACCTTGCGAGATCTGGGTCGGTGGGGTTGGATCGCAGCTTTTGTTTACTGCGCTTGCGCAGCATTGCGCCTGGCGCGATTCAACGTCAACACCGGCGTGGTGGACAAGCGCTACTTTCAAGGGCTCCCATCGCCTGCGGCCGCCGCCCTGGTGGCAGGGTTTATCTGGCTGATGACGGAGCTTGAGATCCCTGCGCGAGACGTGACTTGGTTCATGTTCGCCCTGACGCTTTACACCGGCCTGACCATGGTGACGAATGTGCCGTTCTACAGCTTCAAGGAATTGAACCTGCGCAAGAGTGTGCCGTTTGCCGCCATCGTTCTGGTGGCGCTGGCCATCGCGGTGATCAACATCCACCCGCCCACCGTCTTGTTCGCCCTGTTCGTGGTGTATGGACTGTCGGGCTATGTGGTTTATTTCTGGCGCAAGGCCAAGGGCCGCCCGACCAGTGTGATCAGCACGTCCACCGACGAGCCCGACGAGCGCGGATTGCACGACGACTGAGTTGACATCGACCCGATCACCTTTGCCAATGGCCCCTTGAGAGGGCTTTGTGCTACATTGCCACGCATGTCCAAATTTTTGCTTTCGCTACTACTGGGTGTCCTCAACGGGCAGGTTCGGTAACGCGAGAGCGATTCCCATACAACGGCCCGTTTGCACCCGCAGCGGGCCGTTTTTGTTTTGGACTGCGGGTTTTTTGAAGCGCTGCCCACGAGGCATCCCACTGGAGCATTGAGATGAGCGACAAACTGATCATTTTTGACACCACCTTGCGCGACGGCGAGCAGTCGCCCGGCGCGTCCATGACCAAAGACGAGAAGCTGCGCATCGCGCGCCAGCTGGAGCGTCTGAAGGTTGATGTGATCGAGGCCGGTTTTGCCGCCAGCTCCAACGGAGATTTTGAGTCCGTTAAGGCGATCGCGGATGTCATCAAGGACTCCACCGTTTGTTCGCTGGCACGCGCCAACGATCGCGACATTTCGCGCGCTGCTGAGGCACTCAAGGGCGCGCACCGCGCCCGCATCCACACTTTCATTGCCACCAGCGCGCTGCACATGGAAAAGAAACTGCGCATGACACCTGAGCAGGTGCTGGAGCAGGCCAAGCAGTCGGTGCGTTTTGCGCGCAACCTGGTTGACGATATCGAGTTCAGCCCGGAAGACGGCTACCGCAGCGACATGGATTACCTGTGCCGCGTGCTTGAAGCAGTGATAAAGGAAGGCGCGACCACGCTCAACATCCCGGACACCGTGGGTTATGCGGTGCCCGAGCTGTACGGCGAGTTCATCCGAACCTTGCGCGAGCGTGTGCCCAACTCCGACAAGGCGATCTGGTCGGTGCATTGCCACAACGACCTTGGCATGGCGGTGGCCAATTCATTGGCAGGCGTGAAGATTGGCGGTGCGCGTCAGGTGGAATGCACCATCAACGGCCTGGGCGAGCGTGCGGGCAACTGTTCGCTCGAAGAAATCGTGATGGCGGTGCGTACGCGACGCGATTACTTTGGTCTCGATGTGGGCGTGGACGCCACGCAGATCGTGCCGGCCAGCCGCATGGTCAGCCAGACCACCGGCTTTGTGGTGCAACCCAACAAGGCGGTGGTGGGTGCCAATGCATTTGCCCACGCCAGCGGCATCCACCAGGACGGCGTGCTCAAGGCACGCGACACCTACGAAATCATGCGTGCCGAAGACGTGGGCTGGGCCGCCAACAAGATCGTGCTGGGCAAGCTCAGTGGTCGCAATGCCTTCAAGCAACGCCTGCAGGATCTCGGCATTGAAATGGATTCCGAAGGCGAGATCAACACCGCCTTCGCCGCCTTCAAGGAGCTGGCCGACCGCAAGAGCGAAATTTTTGACGAAGACATCCTGGCACTGTGCAGCGACGAAAGTGTGACCGCCGAGAAGGAGCAATACGGTCTGGTTTCGCTCAAGCAACGCAGCGAAACCGGCGAGCGCCCGCACGCCAGCGTCGTGTTCACCGCTGATGGACACGAGGTGCAAGTGGAGAGCGACGGGAACGGCCCGGTCGATGCTTCTCTGAAGGCGATCGAAAACCACGTCAAGAGCGGCGCCGAGCTGGTTTTGTACTCGGTGAACGCCATCACGAGTGGCTCCACCGAAAGTCAGGGCGAAGTCACGGTCCGTCTGCAGCATGGTGGGCGGGTCGTCAACGGGGTGGGAGCAGATCCCGACATCGTGGTGGCCTCTGCCAAGGCGTACCTGAGTGCGTTGAACAAGCTTCACAGCAAATTCGACCGGGTCGCAGCGCAAGGGTAAAGTTGTTTAAAATCAAAGACTTGCAACACGCTGTGGCTTGATGCTCAGAAATGACACCAAAAGTAGCACCTGTTCGACTGATCATTGAAGAGAATTTCCCAAGCAATTGATATTGCTAGTTTTTTTCTTTGTGCATACACTTCACTCCAGCGCAATTCCTGTTGCTGGAGTGAAGTGATGATCCAAGGCGTTGTTCGCATTCGAAAACTGGTTCTGGCGGCCACAGTGGCCGCTTGGGCGTGCGTGGGCGTTTTGCCCACGGCGGTGAACGCAGCCACCAGCCCAGCCAAGGTCACCAAGACACAGAAGGTCCAGAAGTCGGCCTCTGCCAAGACCTCGACCAAAAAAGCGTCAGCCTCGGCCAAGACGGGCACCCGCAAAATCACGACCGCCAGTGCCACCGCCAAGAAGAAGACGGTGCTGGCCAACAAGAGCGCTTCTCGCGTGAAGGTGCAGATTGCCTCAGGCAAAAAGCCCGCTGCGCGCCAGGTGGCCGCGCGAAATCAAACTCGTATCAATGAGAAAACGGCTGTGGTGCGCGTCGTCGCACCGGCCCGTCTCTCCATGGGCGAACAGTTGGGACTGCGCACCAGCAACGACCGCCTGGACCTCAACTCCAGTGTGGCCCTGGTGATCGACCAGGAAACCAACGAGGTGTTGTTCAGCAAGAACGACGCGGCCGTGTTGCCGATCGCCTCGCTCACCAAGCTCATGACCGGTCTGGTGATCGCGGACGCGAATCTGGACATGAATGAAGCCATCACCATCACCCAGGACGATGTGGATACCTACAAGGGCAGCAGTTCACGTCTGGCGGTGGGAAGCACCTTGTCGCGCGGCGAGATGATGCACCTGGCCTTGATGTCGAGCGAGAACCGGGCCGCCAATGCGCTGGGGCGCACCTATCCGGGCGGACTGAGCGAGTTTGTGCGTCTCATGAACTTCAAGGCCAAACAGCTCGGCATGACAGACACGCGCTACGTTGAGCCAACTGGCTTGTCGAGCCTGAATCAGTCCAGTGCGCGTGACCTCGCCACGCTGGTGTCGGTGGCTCACGCGCGGCCGATTCTGCGCAGCTTGTCCACGTCGCCTGGTCACGAAGTGGAGTTGGGCCGCCGCACGCTTCACTACAACAACTCCAACCGCCTGATCAAGAACCCGGAATGGGAAATCGGTTTGCAGAAGACCGGCTACATTTCGGAAGCCGGTCGCTGCCTGGTGATGCAGGCCAAAGTGGCTGGTCGCCAACTGATCATGGTGTTTCTCGATTCCACCGGGAAATTGAGCCGCATTCAAGATGCTGAGCGGGTGCGTCGATGGGTGGAAGTGCAGACCGAAATGGCCCGCCCGGTGGTTCGGCCGCAGGGCTGACCAAACACCCGCGTGCTCCAACAAAAACGGTCCCTTGGGGACCGTTTTTTTTGTTGAGTTGGTGAGGTCAGCGCCCTGGCAGGCCTGCCGGACGCGAGCACCCCAGTGCCGAGGAGATCTCGGCGGCAGTGCTTCTGAGTTTGGGCACCCAGCTTTCGTCAATGCGATCTGCCGGTGCAGAGATGGACAGACCTGCCACCAGCTTGTTCTGGTCGTCGTAAATGCCTGCTGCCATACAGCGAACACCCAGCTCCAGCTCTTCGTTGTCGCGAGCCAGTCCAGCTTGTCGGCACTGGGCAAGTTCGCGTTCGAGACTCGGCAGTTGCGTGAGGCTGTTGCGCGTGTTGCCCGCCAGGCCGGTTCGGGTGGCATAGGCGCGCACGCGCTGAGGCTCGTCGTCCGCAAGGAACAGCTTGCCCACCGATGTGAGGTGCAACGGTGCTCGTCCGCCGATGGCGCGAACGACCTGCATGCCGGAGCGTTCGCTGTACGCCCGCTCCACGTAAACGATCTCGTCGCCCTGTCGCACGCTCAGGTTGACTGGTTGCTGGATCTGTTTGTGCAGTTCGCGCATCGGCAGCAAAGCCGCATCGCGAACGCTCAAGCGGGCTTTCACCAAGTTGCCCAGCTCCAGCAGCCGCATGCCCAGCCGGTAGCTCCCGGCCTCCGGGCGATCGACAAAGCGGCCGATGGTCAGGTCATTGAGGATGCGGTGCGCTGTGGACGGATGCAGCCCGGTCTTCTCGCTGATTTCCTTGAGCGACACGGGTTCTTCTTTGGAAGCGAGCACTTCCAGCAGGTTGAACATTCGTTCGATGACCTGCACCGTGGGCGTGGCGGGGAGGGAGTCAGATCGTTTGGTCATGGCGCAAGTGTGACCGAGATTTTACGAGATGAAATCAGGGGCCGTGTGGTGCGCACATCACGCGTGCCCGAAGCGCGTTGATCAGCCGCCTGACACCCAGTGCCCGTCCTGCAGCAACTCGTGCGGCTGGAAGCCGGCCTTGTAGCTCATCTTGCTGCTCTGGGCGATCCAATAGCCCAGATAAACATGCGGGAGGTCCAGCGCCTTAGCCTGATCCATCTGCCACAGGACACTGTAGGTGCCGTAGCTGGCCTTGTCATCGGGTTCGTAGAAGGTATAGACCGCCGAGAGGCCGTCGTTGAGGACGTCGACGATGGACACCATCTTCAGGCGCGAGGCTTGCCCATCAGCTCCTGGTTCATGGAACTCGATCAGGCGGGAGTTGACCCGGCTCTGCAGCAGGAACTGGGTGTACTGATCGATGCTGTCGTGGTCCATGCCGCCACCAGCGTGGCGGCTGTTCTGGTAGCGCAAATACAGCTGGTAGTGCTCCGGAACGAAACACAGTTTGAGCACGCGTGTCTGCAGGTTGGCGTGTTGCGCTTTGGATCTGCGCTGGCTTCTGCTGGGCTTGAAGGTGGCGACTGGAACCCTCAAAGGTACGCAGGCCTGACAACCATCGCAATATGGCCGGTAGGTGAACATGCCGCTGCGGCGAAAGCCGTGCGTGACCAGGTCGGAGTACGCGTCGTTGTGGATCAGGTGGCTGGGCGTGGCAACCTGCGAGCGGGCCTGGTGTCCTGGCAGATAACTGCAGGGGTAGGGTGCCGTCGCGTAAAACTGCAGTGCCTGGAGCGGGAGTTCTTTGAGGTGTGTCACGCTGGCCGACGGTGTTCAGGGATGACGTTTTGCCAGTATATGGGCTGGAATTCCCACCCGGGGGCAGGGCGCGACATGGCCTCGTGCACGTGTCGGCAGAAGGCCACTCGCGGCATCAATTGACCGCCCAGGCTGGCGAGGTGTGGCGTGTTTTGCTGGCAGTCGATCAGGGGAAGATCCTTGGCCCGGCAGAAGGCCACGAGTGCTGCAAGTGCGATCTTGGAGGCGTCGCTCTGGCGGCTGAACATGGATTCGCCATACACCATGCCGCCAAGGTTGATGCAGTACAGACCGCCAGCGAGCTCACCATCGATCCAGGTTTCCACGCTGTGGGCCACGCCGGCGTGGTGCAGACGTGTGTAGGCTTGCACCATGGCTGGCAGGATCCAGGTGCCCTCTTGACCGTCTCGCGGTGTGTTGGCGCAGGCCCTGATCACACGTTCAAAATCGTGATCGAAACGAAGGTCCAGACGGCCTTCAAGTCGAAGTTTCTGGATGGACTTTCGCAGCGACCGGTGCACGCGGAACGCCTGGGGCTCCAACACCATGCGGGGGTCGGTGCTCCACCACAGAATGGGCTGTCCAGCGCTGAACCAGGGGAAGATCCCGCGGGAGTAAGCAGCGATCAGCGAAGGCACGTCAAGCACACCGCCGGCGGCCAGCAGGCCTGGCGCGGGATCACCTGGACCCCAAGCAGTTTCCACCGGCGGAAACGGCTGGCCGGGCTCCAGCCAAGGCAGGGCACGGTTCGGTGGAGCGTGTGACATGCCGCTATTGTGCGGCTGGCCTCAGCGTTGCGGTGTGATCAGGCGTCTTATCACCAGCCAGAGAAGGGTGCCCATCACGACACCGATGCCATCGGCCAGAAAATCCAGCCATTCACCGTAGCGCCAGCCCGTGGCTGCCTGCAGGAGTTCGATGACACCACCGTATACGAGCAAGGCAGGAAGCACGGTCCAAGGTTTGTGGCTATAAGCCAGCAAACCGATCAACGCCAACCACGCGAACCCGAAGGCATGTTGCCCCTTGTCCCAGATCGTTGCGGCTTGCCGAGGCAGCAAATCCACAGGCACCAGAGAGGCAATGGCCAGCACGATGGCGCTGCACCAGAAGGTGATGCGGATCAGTTGAATGCTGGTGAGGCGCATGGAAGACGCTGAAACAAGGGAGGCAGAAACAACAAAGGCCTTCGCAAGAAGGCCTTTGAGTGGATGTTGGGTGGCTCCCCGACCTGGACTCGAACCAGGGACCTGCGGATTAACAGTCCGTCGCTCTACCGACTGAGCTATCAGGGAACAGCCTCAAATTATAGCGTTGAATTTTTCGATTTTTGGCCTGAGGCTGGAATTGCGAAAAATATCTCGCGTTCAGTTGAGCGCTGCAGGGGTGACACCGAGCACCCGGTGCAACTGCGTGCTGGTTGTTGTGTACTGAAGCATCACCTTTTTGTCCGGGAACACGATGGACGCCGCGCCGAAGGCCGCGAGCGTGGCTTCGTGAAAGCCCGAGAGGATGAGCTTCTTCTTGCCAGGATAGGTGTTGATGTCGCCCACCGCAAAAATGCCGGGCACGTTGGTGGAGAACTTCTCGGTGTCCACCACGAGCTGCTTGCGTTCGATTTCAAGACCCCAATCAGCGACGGGACCGAGTTTGGGTGAGAGACCCAGGAAGACCAGCAACACGTTCAGCGGAACACGGTGGGACTGCGCTTGCGGATCGGTGATCTGCAATGCGGTGAGGCGGTGACCTTCAGCATCAAAGCCCGTTGGCTGCCCGACCATGAACCGCATCTGTTGGCGTTCGCACAGCTCGCGCATGCGAGCGATGTTCCCGGGAGACGCCTGAAAGGCGTCGCGCCGGTGGACGAGGGTCACGCTTGCAGCGCGGTCGGGGCCTTCCGTTGCGAGGGTGGCAGCCCACTCAAGCGCGGTGTCGCCACCGCCCAGGATGACGATGTTGCGCCCAGCCAAGGCTTTCGGGGAGTTGACCCGGTAGAAGAGTTGTTGGTCTTCAAACGCTTCGATGCCATCGAGCTTGAGCGCGCGAGGCTGGAACGCACCAACGCCAGCGGCGATGAACAAGGTCTTGGTGAGGAGGCGTGTTCCCTTGGAGGTGACCACGTAAAAGCGGCCATCGTCCTGCTGTTCAACGATGCTCACCTCTTGCCCCAGGTGGAAGGTGGCGCCAATGGGTTCGATCTGTTTGAGGAGGTTGTTCACCAGCTCTTGCCCGGTGCAGACCGGAATGGCCGGAATGTCGTAGATGGGCTTGTCCGGGTAGAGCTCGGCCGGCTGACCGCCGGGGAAGGGCAGCGCGTCGATCACGTGGGCCTTGATCTCCAGCAAACCCAGTTCAAACACCTGAAACAAGCCGACCGGGCCTGCGCCGATGATGACCGCATCGGCTTCAATGGGGCCGTCGTGCGCCATGCCGCTCAGCGCAGCAGCTCGGACAGTTTGCCGGTGCGGTCTTTCCAGTCGTCGGCGTCTGGCAGCGGCGCCTTGCGTTTGGTGATGCTCTTCCAGCCAGGCAACTGCGCGAGATCGGCGTTGAGCTTGGTCATGTGGAGCTGGTCCTTGGGCAGGTCTTCTTCTGCGTAGATGGCGCTCACCGGGCATTCGGGGATGCAGACCGCGCAGTCGATGCACTCGTCGGGGTCGATGGTGAGGAAGTTGGGGCCTTCGCGGAAACAGTCCACGGGACAAACGTCCACACAGTCGGTGTATTTGCAGCGGATGCAGGCTTCGGTGACAACGTGGGTCATGGTGGTCTTGGGAATCGGTGGAAGCCGTGATTTTAGGGTTTCCAGCAAGGGAGGGCCGGCCCATGGCCCTTGCCGTGACACAAGTTAAGGGGATGGGGTCTTCTCGCGCTGTCGCGCGAAGCTCATTGCACCAGCAAGGCACCCGCCGTGCGGTGGCTCGCTGTGTCCACCAGCACCAGCGAACCCAGCGCCCGCGATTGTGCAAATGGCAGCGTGACCAGCGGCTCTTGCAGGCTCAGTTCGATGTGGCCGATCGCGTTGGGCTCCAGCTGCGTGGCGTTTTCTTCGGCCAGGGTGTGAATGTCCAGGCGGTGCACGATGCGCTTGATCTTGGCCTTGACCCAGCGATGGCCGTGCAAAGCCCAATAGACGCGACCGGGCACCAGTGTCTCGTCGTCGAGCCAGGCCACGGTGGCGCGGATCTCTCGGCTGCCGGGCAACGAGCCGTCGGCATCTTCGGCCAGCAGCCAGTCCCCGCGCGAGACATCGACCTCGCGGTCCAGCACGATGCCGGCACTGTGTCCGGCCAGCACGGCCTGCGGCTGGCGCACATGGTTGAGCACCTGCGCCACCACGGCGGTCTGGCCGTTGGGCATGATGCGCACGCTCTGGCCGGCCTGCACGCCGCCGGTGGCCACTCGGCCCCAGAACACGCGGCGGCCTTGGGAGGTGTCGGCGGAGCTGCTGAACTTTTCAACCCACTGCACGGCGAAGGCGAACGGGAGTGTGCTGTCGGCCGGCGTGACGGGCAGGCCTTCGAGGATTTTGAGCAGGGTGGGGCCGCTGTAGCCGCACCAGCCCGCTTGTTCGCTCGCGTCGACCACGTTCCAGCCCTTGAGGGCAGACACAGGCACCACGGCCGTGACGGGGATGCCAGCCTGCGCTGCAAATGTGCGCAGTGCGGCGCCGATGTGGTCGAACGCGACGGTGCTGTCTTCAACAGCATCGAGCTTGTTGATGGCAAACACCACCGAGGGCACACGCAGCAGTTTGAGCAACAGGCTGTGGCGGCGGGTTTGGGGCAGCAATTTGAGCGCCGCATCGGCCCAGGCCAGTTTGGTGGCATCAACCAGCACCACAGCGGCATCTGCGCTCGAGGCGGCTGTGACCATGTTGCGCGTGTACTGCTCGTGGCCCGGTGCGTCACCGATGATGAACTTGCGCGCCTCGGTGCTGAAGTAGCGGTAGGCCACATCGATGGTGATGCCTTGTTCGCGCTCGGCTGAAAGGCCGTCGGTCAGCAAGGCGAGATCGGTCTGGCCGTGGCGCTGCACGCCGGCCAGGTGGTCTTGCAGCACGGCCTTGCTGTCGACCAGCAGGCGACCGATCAGCGTGCTCTTGCCGTCGTCGACGCTGCCGCAGGTGATGAGGCGCAGCGCGGAACGGGTGTCCTGCAAGAGGGCTTCGGCAGGCTCAGCGGGAACAGCGGTGTTGTGAGCGGTGGTCATCAGAAGTACCCGTCTTTCTTGCGTTTTTCCATGGAGGCGTCGGAGGTCTTGTCGTCCATGCGCGTGGCGCCGCGCTCGCTGACCTCGGCGGCCAGTGTCTCGATCACGATGTCATCTGCGGTAGCGGCCAGGCTCTCCACCGGGCAGGTGCAGGTGATGTCGCCCACGGTGCGGAAGCGCACGTCGCGTACCTGCACGGTTTCGCCGTCGCGCGGCGGCGTGAGCTCGGTCACCGGCACGAGCAGGCCGCGGCGGTCCACCACTTCGCGCTGGTGCGTGTAGTAAATCGAAGGCAGGGCAATGTTTTCGCGGGCGATGTATTGCCACACGTCGAGCTCGGTCCAGTTGCTGATGGGGAACACGCGGAAGTGCTCGCCGGGCTGCAGCCGGGTGTTGAAGAGGGTCCAGAGTTCGGGGCGCTGGGCTTTGGGTTGCCACTGGCCAAAACTGTCGCGGTGGGAAAAGATGCGCTCCTTGGCACGGGCCTTTTCCTCATCGCGGCGCGCGCCGCCAATGAGCGCGTCGAAGCGGAATTCTTCAATGGCTTCGAGCAGCGTGACCGACTGGTGCACGTTACGACTCTCGCCCGGATGGGCCAGGCGCACTGTGCCGCGCGCCATGGAGTCTTCAACGCTGCGCACGATCAGCTCTGCGCCGAGCTCCTTGGCTCGCAGGTCGCGGAAGGCGGTGACCTCGGGAAAGTTGTGGCCGGTGTCGATCATCAACAGGGGGTATGGAATGCGACCCGCGCCAAACGCCTTTTCCGCGCACTTGAGCATGACCAGCGAGTCCTTGCCGCCAGAAAACAGCAAGGTCGGGCGCTCGAAGGCGGCAGCCACCTCGCGCAGGATGAAGATGGTTTCTTCCTCCAGTGCGTCCAGGTGGGCGTTGCTCAGGTGGTGGTCGCTGGCGTGCTGCAGGGCGGTCTGGATCACGGCGGTTTCGGTTCGGGCGTTCATGAGGGGGTCCGTTCGATGGAGGACACAAGGGAGGACGTGGCGGGTTGCACGTGCAGGCCACATTCCTTGGCGCTTTCCTGTTCCCACCACCAGCGGCCGGCGCGGAAGTCTTCGCCGACGCTGATGGCGCGCGTGCAGGGTGCGCAGCCGATGCTGGGAAAAAACTGGTCGTGCAGCGCGTTGTAGTCCAGGCCGTGCAGGCCGATGAAGTGCCACACATCGCCCCAGGTCCATTCGACGATGGGGCTGATCTTGACGCGCTCGGCTTCCTGGATGACTTCACCCACTTCGGCACGTGCGTTGGACTGCTCACGCCGCAGACCGGTGATCCAGCCGTCGTGCCCGGCCAGAGCTCGCGAGAGGGGCTCCATCTTGCGGATGTCGCAGCAGGCCTTGCGCAGTTCGAGGCTCTGATACATCGCCTCTTCGCCATTTTTGCGCACGAAGTGGATCACCGCTTCCTGTTTGGGGCGGAACACCTGCACGCTGATGCCATAGCGCCGCTCGATTCGGGGAATCAGCGCGAGCGTCTCGGCGTGCAGCTTGCCGGTTTCGAGCACAAAGACGCTGGCGTCGATGTCGGCCAGGTGCAGCAAGTGCGTGACCACCATGTCTTCGGCGCCCAGGCTGGAGGCCTGGGTCAGCTTGGGGTGGCGGGCGGCGGCTTCGCGCAGCACGCCAATGCTGCGCGCGACCTTGGCGGCAAAGTCGGGAGAGGGCTTGTCGTAAAGGCTTAAAGCGGTCATGGCGGCGGCTCTGTTCGCTTTCAGGCGGTGGCGAAATGGGGGGCGGTGTGAACCGCATCGCCTTGGTAGAAGGCGGGGTAGTGCGCCAGCAGCGCCTGGCCGTGAGCCAGGTTCTGGTCAGCGCGCAACACGGCTTGCGTGAAGCCGCTGCGCTGCATTTGCACGAGCTGGTCGATCAACACGTCGCCGGTGGCGCGGATCTGACCGGTGAAGCCGAGGCGGCGGCGCAGCAGAAAGGCCTGGCTGAACGCCCGACCATCGTTGAACTTGGGAAAGTGCAGTTCGATCACGGTGATGCCGCTGAGGTCGGTCTCGCGCGGGTCGGCGTCGTTGGCGAGCGAGAGGCGCTGAGCCTCGGGCTCGGCGGCTGCAAAGCTGTCGGCGGTGAACAGTTGAAAGGTCTGGCTCATGGTGCTTCCTCAGGCGGTGGCGCGGGCCGTGCTCGTGCGCACCGCGTTGGCGGCGGTCTTGAATGGGTCGGCGCCAGCGCGGCGCAGGGTGGCCACGAAGGTCTCGCCAGCGGTGCGCTGGGCGCGGTAGGTGTCGAGCAGTGCTTCGATCACGTCGGCCACTTCGCTCGCGGCAAACGAGGGGCCGATCACCTTGCCCGGGGTGGACTCGCCCGAGAGGCGTGTGCCGTCGGAGCCACCCAGCGTGACCTGGTACCACTCCTGACCGTCCTTGTCGACGCCCAGGATGCCGATGTGCCCGCTGTGGTGGTGGCCGCAGCTGTTGATGCAGCCGCTGATGTGCAGGTCGATCTCGCCCAGGTCGTGCAGTTCGTCGAGGTCTTTGTAGCGGCCGAGAATGGCTTGCGCCAAAGGGAGCGAGCGCGCGTTCGCGAGGTCGCAGAAATCGCCTCCAGGGCAGGCGATCATGTCGGTCAGCAGACCAATGTTGGGCTTGGCCAGACCGAGGCGGCGCGCTTCGCGCCAGAGTTCGGGCAGCTGGTCGCAACGCACCCAGGGCAGCAACAGGTTCTGTTCGTGCGTCACGCGGGCTTCGCCGGCCGAGAAGCGCTCGGCCAGGTCGGCGGCACGCTCCAGCTGCTCGGCTGTGGCATCGCCCGGAGCCTGGCCGAAGCGTTTGAACGACAGCGTGACCGCGCGCAGGTCGGGGTTCTGGTGCGGCTTCACGTTCTGTGTGAGCCAGCGGCTGAATTCCATGTCGTCTTCGGCCGCCGCCTTGAGGATGTGCGCGATTTTCGCGTCGGCGCTCTTGCGGTCGCACTTGAGCTGCGGCGGGACGAAGAAGGCGCTCACGCGGTCGAGCTCGGCCTGGCTGATGGTGTGCGGCGCGCCGTCTTTGTCGAGGATGTCGCGGTACTCGGCTTCCACCTGATCGGTGAAGGCCTGACCCTCGGCCTTCACCAGGATCTTGATGCGGGCCTTGTAGATGTTGTCGCGGCGGCCGAAGCGGTTGTAGGCCCGCACCACGGCTTCGAGGTAGTTCAGGATCTGATTCCAGGGCAGGAACTCGCGGATCACGCTGCCGATGATGGGCGTGCGGCCCATGCCGCCACCCACACGCACCTGGAAGCCCAATTCGCCATCCACATTGCGCAGCAGGCGCAGGCCCACGTCGTGCCAGGCGGTGGCGGCGCGGTCTTCGCGTGCGCCGGTGATGGCCACCTTGAACTTGCGCGGCAGGAAGGCGAACTCGGGGTGCAGCGTGCTCCACTGGCGCATGATTTCAGCGAAAGGCCGCGGGTCGGCGACTTCGTCCACCGCGATGCCGGCCAGCGCGTCGGTGGTGATGTTTCGGATGCAGTTGCCGCTGGTCTGGATGCCGTGCATGCCCACGCTGGCCAACAGGTCCATCACGTCGGCGGCACGTGCGAGCGGGATCCAGTTGTATTGCACGTTCTGGCGCGTCGTGAAGTGACCGCAGCGATCAGGCAGGGTCGGCACTTCGGACAGGCCGGCGTTGGCCTTCGACACATCGTGTTCTTCCTTGTGGTCGAAGTCGCGCGCGATTTTGGCCAGCACCTTGAGCTGGGCGCTGTTGATTTCGCCGTAAGGCACGGCCACGCGCAGCATGGGCGCGAAGCGCTGCACATACCAGCCGTTCTGCAGTCGCAGCGGTTTGAATTCGTCTTCTTTCAGCGTGCCGGCCTGCCAGCGGTTGAGCTGGTCGCGGAACTGGTCGGCACGCAATTGCACAAACTGGCGGTCAAATTCGGAGTATTGGTACATCGTGGGTACGTCGTCTTCGTGGGCGAAAAATCAGAGGGCAATCAATTTGAGACCGGCATAGGCCAGCAACACCGAGAGGGCAGATCTCACGAGGCGCTCGGGGGTGTGGCGCATGAGGCGGGTGCCGAGCCAGATGCCGGGCAGCGAGCCCGCGAGCAGCTTGCCGAGCAAAGGCCAGTCCACCGAGCCCATGCTGGCGTGCCCCAGGCCGGCCACCAGCGTGAGCGGCACGGCGTAGGCGATGTCGGCGGCCACGATACGAGGCAGCGGCAACCGCGGGAACAGCAACAACAGCACCGACACGCCGATGGCGCCGGCACCCACTGAGGTAAGCGTGACCAGCGTGCCGATGACCGCACCGAAGAGCACGGGGAGGCTCCAGTGCCGTGCGTGCGTGGCGCTTTCAAGCTGGCCGTCTGCCAGCGTGCGGGGCAGTTGTTTGCCGCGGGCGGCCTTGTAGAGCATGGCGGCGGCGGTCAGCAACAGGGCCACGCCCAGGGTGCTGGTCATGAGCGACTGCACCAGCGGGCTGGCCGGGCCGAGTTGGTGCAGGGCACCCAAGGTGATCAGCGCGGCGGGAATGCTACCCGCGCACAGCTGGCCGACGACGCGCCAGGGCACCAGCTTCTGGCGCGCCAGGCTAACCGTGCCGCCCATCTTGGTGAAGGCGGCGAACAGCAGGTCGGTGCCGACTGCAAGGTAGGGTTTGACGCCGAAAAAGAAGATCAGGATGGGCGTCATGAGCGAACCGCCACCCACACCGGTGAGACCCACGATGAGTCCCACGGCGAATCCGGCCAGGATGATGGCGATGTCAGGCATGGGCGCGACTGTACGGAGCCGTGCATATATCCCAAACGATTTTTTCATCATGGGGATATGCCTCACGTGAATATAGAAGTCCTGGTGTGTGGCATCACACAGCCTCCCCGGTGGTGCGACCGGCGCCGCGCGTTGCGCAGAGACCCTGACGTAACATCGCGACCATGCAAAAACAGCGTGTTCTCGTCAGTGTGGTGGGCTTCTCGGATGTGGAGCGCCACGCCCTGAACACGGTGTTTCGCCTCTCCCAGTCCCGCGATCTGTCTTACGCGCCCTATGTGCCGCTGAGCGCGCCCGGTGTGGCCGCGCCCAAAGGCGTGTCGGAAGTGGCGTTGGTGGACGGCGACAGCGCTGAAGCGGTGCTGTCTCACGCCAAGGAAATGCCGACGGGCCAGCGCCTGATCTGGGTCGGGAAGGACGCGCCTGACCATGCTTGGCGTGTGATGGACCGGCCGATTGACTGGGCTGCCGTGCTGCACGATCTGGATGCGGTTTACGCGGCCAACCAGGCCGACTCCGGGCTGCTCGACCTGGATGTGACAGCGCCAGCGCCACTGGACCCGGCCTTTGGTGAGGACGTCATCGGCGTGCGGCGCGCCCTGGTGGTGGGCGCCGATGAACAGGAGCGCACGTATTTGCGCACCCGGCTGGCACTCGCGGGCGTGGCCCAGGTGGACGAGGTGACCAGCACCGAATCGGCGATCGCCATCATTGCCCGCAACGACTACATCTGCGGCGTGTTCAATCTGGACGATCCCCAGCTGGACATCTGGTCGCTCATGCGGCTCTTTGCCGAGCACAACCCCAAGGCACTCACCTTGGCCACCAGCGAGCTCGCTGGCCCGCTGGCCAGCTGGTGGAGCCGGCGGAGGGTGCGGCGCAATGCCCAGCGCGCGGGCATATCCGCTTTGCTCGCCCGGCCGATCCAACCACCCGAAATCTCGGTCTGGCTCAACCTGCTGTAGTCGGCTCTGCCGTGGCGCCCTGGCGACGGGCGTTCTTGACGGCAAACCGGGCCGGGTCCAGCGCCGCCAGCAGCGCCGGGTCGACCTGAGAGGGTTCCCCATTGATTTGCGATGCCAACTGCGCGGCACACCACGGCGCCAGGGTGATGCCCCGCGAACCCATGGCACAGAGCAGGTGCAAACCTGGCCAGCGCGGCACATCGGCCAGCGACACACGCCGCCGTTGCGCCCGCCCCGTTTCCAGCTGTTGGCGCAGAGCCTGCGCATCTGGCGCGGCACCCACCAGCGGCAACCGGTCCAACGAAGCACAACGCACCTGCGACCAACCCAGGAGCTTGCCTTGGGACAGTTCGCTCCGCAGGTGTTGCGCGGCCGCCGGGGCAATGGTCTCCAGGCTGCGGGCGTTGCGCTCGTGGCCCTCGGCCGTGACCGCTGTGTTGGTCACGCCACGCTCGAACGTTGAACCCATGGACCAGATGTTGCCGGGCCACGCCGGCGTCAGCCCTTCATCGCGGTACTGCGGCACAAACACCCCGTCGTTTCGCTGAGGTCTCGCTGCCAGAGGCCCACCTGGCTGGGCACCCAGGCTCATCTGCCCCTTCACCGGGTTGAGCGGCAGATCGTCCTTCGACATCGGGCCCGACTGGCCGGCGAGCAGGTCCAGGCTGCCCAGTGCCGCCGCCACCACGACCACGTTTGCTTCACCCACGCACGCGCCCTGAGCGTCCCATGCGCGCCAGATCGGCGATGAGGCAGACCCATCACCGCTCGCTTGGCTCAGCCGCTGCACCGCTGTGTTCCATCGGGTCGTCAGCGAGCCCAGTGTCTGGGCCTCGTGCAGCCAGGCGTTCACCAAGGCAGCCGGGCGCACCAGCGTGGCCGGCCAGCGGCCGGGGTCGTGACCGAGGTTGTCCACCTCGCAGGCTTGCCAGCCCGCGCTCTGCGGCACCAGCCGACTCAATTCGGCCAGCGTGTGGGCCACACCGAGCGCCGACAGTCTGGACAGCGGGGTGGGTGTGCGCGTGACATGGGCACTGAGCATGCCCACGGGCAGGCCCGAAGCGCCTTGGGCGGGGCCGTTGGCCGCGTCCAGCAGGGTGACCCGCCAACCACGGAGCACCAAGGCCGATGTGACCGCCGCACCGGCCAGGCCGGCGCCGATCACCAGTGCATGGCGACGGGCGTCAGGCATGCGAGGGAGGCGAGATCAGGCTGCGGGGGGCGGCACGTAGCCAGCTGCTGCGTCGGCGCCTTCGCCAAAGAAATGCTTCTCCATCTGGCGGGCCAGGTACTGGCGGGCGCGCGCGTCGGCGAGGTTCAGGCGGTTTTCGTTCAGCAGCATGGTCTGGTGCTTGAGCCAGGCGGCCCAGGCTTCCTTGCTCACGCTTTCATAGATGCGCTTGCCCAGTTCTCCGGGGTAGGGCGGAAAGTCCAGGCCTTCGGCTTCCTTGCCGAGCTTGATGCAGTTGACGGTGCGTGCCATGGGGTGTCCTTGGGTGGGGTCAGATGATTTGGTTATAACGAATGGAAGAATTTATTCGTTCCAGTGTCTTGCGAAGGCCGGCATGATGCGGGCTTCGTGCGGCAGAGGGCGACTGTAGCAACCTTTGATCGACCGCAATGCCCTCAGGGCTGCAGCCCGCATGATCGCGTGTGCCCAAGGCCATGCCGGCTTTGTTGCCACGGCGCCTTTTTACAATAGACCCCTTCGCCTCCACAGGACCCCCCATGAGTGCATTTCAGGAAGAGCGCGTGCTCAGCGTTCACCACTGGACCGACCGGCTGTTCAGCTTCACCACCACGCGCGACGCGTCGCTGCGTTTCTCCAACGGCCACTTCACCATGATCGGCCTGCGCGTGGATGGCAAGCCGCTGCTGCGCGCCTACAGCATCGTCAGCCCGAACTACGCCGACCATCTCGAATTCCTGAGCATCAAGGTGCCCGACGGTCCGCTGACCTCGCGTCTGCAGCACATTCAGGTGGGCGACACCATCATCGTGGGCCGCAAGCCCACCGGCACCCTTCTGATCGACTACCTGCTGCCCGGCAAGCGCCTGTACTTGCTGGCCACCGGCACAGGCCTGGCGCCGTTCCTCAGCGTGATCCGCGACCCCGAGACCTACGAGCGTTACGAGCAGGTGGTGCTGATCCACGGCGTGCGCCAAGTCAAGGAACTGGCGTACCGTGAGTACCTCAGCGAAACCCTGGCCCACGACGAGTTTCTGGGCGAGATGGTCCAGCAGAAGCTGCTGTACTACCCCACCGTCACGCGCGAGCCGTTTGTGCACCAAGGCCGCATTCCGCAGTTGCTGGCCGAAGGCCAGGTCGCCAAAGACCTGGGCATTCCCATGCTGAACCCGGCCGAAGACCGCATCATGATCTGCGGCAGTCCCGAGATGCTGCGCGACCTCAAGGCGCTGGCCGAAAAGCTGGGCTTCGAGGAAGGCAACACCAGCCGCCCGGGCGCTTTCGTGATCGAGCGTGCGTTTGCCGGAACTTGACCGCAAGTTCTGCGCTCTGTCACCCAGTACCGTCCAACCCCGGGCTCAGCCTTGATCACCACCATCCCGACCTTTCGCCCCTCGTTCCTTGAACGCCACCCCCGCCAGATCCTGGGCCTGATCGCCCTGGTGTGCATCGGCATGCTGGCATTTGGCCTGTACTTGCAGCACGTGGTGGGTCTGGAGCCGTGCCCCATGTGCATCGTGCAGCGTTATGCGCTGATTGCCGTGGCGCTGGTGGCCAGCATTGCGGTTTTTTTGCGCGGACGCAAGGCGCTTTGGACGGGTGTGGGCGTGATGGCGGTGTTTTCGGTCTTCGGTGCTGGTGTCGCTGCGCGCCAGAGCTGGCTGCAGTGGTACCCACCTGAAATCATGAGCTGTGGGCGCGACTTCTTCGGGATGATCGAGTCTTTCCCGCTGCGTCGCGCCATTCCCATGATCTTTCGCGGCAGCGGCGACTGTTCTGTGATCGACTGGACTTTCCTGGGCCTGTCGATCGCCAACTGGTCGTTCGTCAGCTTCACCGCCATCACGCTGGCGGCAGTCGCGCTTTGGGTCAAACGCGCGCCCGCTTGAAGCTCACGGGCTGAGCGTTCAGCTCAGCTTTTTCACCAACACCTGGCTCTTGCGGTCCCAGTTGTACTTGCGCTTGCGGGCCTCGGGCAGCCAGTCAGCGTTGACCTGCACAAATCCGCGTTTGATGAACCAGTGCATCGTGCGCGTGGTGAGCACGAAGATGCTTTGCAGGCCCTGGGCCTTGGCGCGCACTTCAATCCGCTTGAGCAGTCGCTCGCCATCGCCCTGGCTCTGCGTGTCGGGTGACACGGTGAGCGCGGCCATCTCGCCCGTGCGCGCTTCCGGGTAGGGGTAAAGCGCGGCGCAGCCGAAGATCACGCCGTCGTGTTCGATGATGGTGTAGTTGCCCGCGTCGCGTTCAATCTCGGTGCGGTCGCGCTTGACCAGCGTGCCGTCTTTCTCGAACGGCTCGATCAGCGCCACGATGCCGCTCACGTCGTCCATGGTGGCTTCGCGCACGCTCTCGAGTTTTTCGTCCACCACCATGGTGCCGAAGCCGTCGTGGGTGTAGATCTCCAGCAGCAGCGCGCCGTCCACCGCGAACGGCAGGATGTGGCTGCGCTCCACGCCGCCTTCGCAGGCGCGGATGCAGTGCTGCAAATAGAACGCCGGGTCGGTCGGCTGGGTGGGCGCGGGCAGACCAGCCAGCAGCTTCTTGGCATCTGCCAGCGGAATCTCGGTATCGATGTCGCTCTCGGGGTCGGCCAGGTCGGTGCGCAGGCCGGGCACTTCGGTGAGGAACATCAGCTTGTCGGCCTGCAGCGCGATGGCCACCGAGGTCGCCACGTCTTCCATGGTGAGGTTGAAGGCCTCGCCGGTGGGCGAGAAGCCGAACGGCGACAGCAGCACCAGCGCACCCATGTCTAGCGTGCGCTGGATGCCTTCGGTGTCGACCTTGCGCACGAGGCCGGAGTGCTGGAAGTCCACGCCGTCCATCAAACCCACCGGGCGCGCGGTGATGAAGTTGCCCGAGATCACGCGCACCGTGGCGCCGGCCATGGGCGTGTTGGGCAGGCCCTGGCTGAACGCCGCCTCAATCTCGTAGCGCAACTGGCCGGCGGCTTCCTGCGCACAGTCGAGTGCCACCGAGTCGGTGATGCGCATGCCGTGGGAATACTTGGGCTCGTGGCCCTTGGCCTTCAGTTGCTCGTTGACCTGCGGGCGAAAGCCGTGCACCAGCACGATTTCCACGCCCATGCTCTGGATGAGCGCCAGGTCCTGCGCGACGTTCTGCAGCTTGCCCGCGGCGATGGCTTCGCCTGCGATACCCACCACCAGCGTGTTGCCACGGTGTTTGTGGATGTAGGGCGCGACTGAGCGGAACCAGGGAACGAAGGTGAAGTTGAAGACGGTGGACATGGATGGCAGGGCAGGCGGGCAGTGGGCCGGGCGCGGATAATGGTCGGCTGCCCGATTCTGACCGAAGTTCCCCACTTGTCCTCCACACCGCTGCACATCGAATTCCCGGAGACGCTGCCCGTCTCAGCCCGCCGCCACGAGATCGAGGCCGCCATGCGTGAGCACCAGGTGGTGATCGTGTGTGGTGAAACCGGCTCGGGCAAGACCACCCAGATTCCGAAGATCGCGCTCGCGATGGGGCGCGGCAAGTGCAACGCAAAGCCTGGCCAGCGCGGCCAGATGATCGGCCACACGCAACCGCGGCGCATTGCCGCATCCAGCGTGGCCAAGCGCATCGCCGAGGAACTGAAGACGCCCCTGGGCGACGTGGTCGGTTTCAAAGTGCGCTTCCAGGACCGGTTGTCGAAAGACGCGTCCGTCAAGCTCATGACCGACGGCATCTTGCTCGCCGAGACGCAGACCGACCCCGACCTGCGCGCCTACGACACCATCATCATCGACGAGGCGCACGAACGCAGCCTCAACATCGACTTCCTGCTCGGCTACCTGCGCCAGCTGCTGCCGCGCCGGCCCGACCTCAAGGTGGTGGTGACCTCGGCCACCATCGACGCCGACCGCTTCGCGCAGTACTTCGCCTCCAAAAACGGCCCCGCCCCGGTGCTCATGGTCTCGGGCCGCACCTTTCCGGTGGAAGTGCGCTGGCGCCCGTTTGAGGAAAGCCGCGACTACGACCTCAACAGCGCGATCACGGATGCCGTGGACGAACTCTGGCGTGGGCCTCTGGGTGGCGACATCCTGGTGTTTCTGCCGGGCGAACGCGAGATCCGCGAAGCCGCCGACCACCTGCGCAAGCACCTGAGCCACATCCCCACGCTGCGCAACGCCGAGGTGTTGCCCCTGTTCGCGCGACTCTCGCAAGCCGAGCAGGACCGCATCTTCCAGGAGCACGGCGGGCGGCGCATCGTGCTCTCGACCAACGTGGCCGAGACCTCGCTCACGGTGCCGGGCATCCGCAACGTGATCGACGTGGGCACCGCGCGCGTGAAGCGCTACAGCTTCCGCCAGAAGGTGGAGCAGCTCATGGTGGAGCCGATCAGCCAGGCCGCGGCCAACCAGCGCGCCGGGCGCTGCGGCCGCGTGGCCGACGGCATCTGCATCCGCCTGTACGACGAGGCTGGCTTCAACGCCCGCCCCAGGTTCACCGACCCCGAGATCCTGCGCAGCTCGCTGGCGGGCGTGATCCTGCGCATGAAGGCGCTGCGCCTGGGTGCGGTGGAAGAATTCGCTTTCATCGAGGCGCCGCAGAAACGCGCCATCGTCGATGGTTACCAGCTCCTGGCCGAGCTCGGTGCGGTGGACGATGACAACGAACTCACGCCCATTGGGCAGACGCTCTCGCGCCTGCCGCTGGACCCGCGCGTGGGCCGCATGATCCTGGAGGCGCAGCAGCGCGGCGCGCTCGACGAGGTGATGGTGATCGCCTCGGCGCTCAGCGTGCAGGACGTGCGCGACCGCCCGCTGGACAAGCAGGCCCAGGCCGACCAGGCACACGCCAAGTTCGACGACGAGAAAAGCGAGTTCAGCGGCACGCTCAAGCTCTGGAAGTGGCTGGAAGACACCAAGGGTGGCCACGGCAAGGACCACAAGCTCAGCCACCGCCAGTACGAAAACCTGCTGCGCGAAAACTTCGTCAACGTGCGGCGCGTGCGCGAGTGGCGCGACATCCACACCCAGCTGCACACGGTGGTGGCCGAGCACAAGTGGCAGATCAACAGCGCGCCCGCGAGCTACGAGCAACTGCACCTGGCCATGCTGGCCGGCCTTTTGGGCAACGTGGGCCAGAAGAGCGAAGCGGAAGACTGGTACCTGGGCGCGCGCGGCATCAAGTTCTACCGCCACCCGGGCGCCAACCTGAGCAAGAAGCCCGGGCGCTGGATCGTCTGCGCCGAACTGGTGGAGACCACGCGCCTGTTCGGTCGCGGTATTGCGGCCATCGAGCCGCTGTGGCTGGAGCAGGTGGGCTCGCACTTGCTGAAGAAGCAGTTGCTCGACCCGCACTGGGAAAAGAAGTCGGCGCAGGTGACGGCGCTGGAGCGCGCCACGCTGTACGGTTTGGTCGTTTACAACAACCGGCGCACCGACTACGGCCGCGTGGACCCGGTGGGCGCCCGCGCGATCTTCATCCGCGAGGCGCTGGTGGCGGGCGACTGGGAGACGCGACTGCCGTTTCTGGCCGCCAACCAGAAGCTGGTGCAGCAGGTGGCCGAGCTGGAACACAAGTCGCGCCGGCAGGACGTGCTGGTGGACGACGAGCTCATTTACGCCTTCTACGACCAGCAACTGCCCGCGCACATCTGCAACGGCCCGGCGCTCGAACGCTGGTATCAAGACGAAGTGCGGCGCCATCCGAAGCTGCTGCTGCTCACGCGCGAAGAACTCATGCGCCACGAGGCGGCGGGCATCACCACGCAGGCGTTCCCCAAGACGCTGCGCCTGGGCGGTGTGGACTGCGCCTGCGAGTATTTGCACGTGCCCGGTGATCCGCGCGACGGCCTGTCGGTCACGCTGCCCATCTTTGCGCTGAACCAGGCCAGCGACGACCGCTGCGACTGGCTGGTGCCCGGCATGCTCAAGGACAAGCTGCTGGCCTTGCTGAAGACGCTGCACCAGCGTCCGCGCTCGCGCCTGGTGCCGCTGCCAGCCACGGCCGAGCGGTTTGCGCAGGCGCTGTGCGAACCCGCCGCGTTTGGCGCCGGGAACCTGATGGACGCGCTGCTCAAACTGGTGCGCGAAGCCACGCAGCTCGACATCCAGCGCAACGACATCAAGGTCGACATGCTCAGTCCGCACCACTTCATGCACTTGCGCGTGGTGGACGAACACGGTCGTCAGCTGGGTCAGGGCCGCAGCCTGGCCGCGCTCAAGGCCGAGCTGGGCAGCCAGGCGCGCGGCGCCTTTCAGGCCTTGGCTTCCATCAAATTGGACAGCCTGCGCCCGGCGCCGCCCTCCCAGGATGCGCGGCCCACGGCACAGGTGGCCAAACCGGCCGGCAAGGCGGCACCCGCCGCGCCAGCCGTGAGCGCCTCACAGCGTCACACCACCTGGGACTTCGGTGAACTGCCCGAGCTGATGGAGATCCGCAAGGGCCAACAGTCGTTGATCGGATTTCCCGCGCTCATTGACGATGGTGACGCGGTACGGCTGGAGGTGTTCGACGAGCCCGACGTGGCCAAGGCCCGGCACCGCGAAGGCTTGCGCCGCCTGTGTGCGCTGCAGATACGCGACGCGCTCAAGTACCTGGAGAAGAACCTGCCCGGCCTGCAGACCATGGCCGCGGCCTACATGCAGGTGGGCAAAGAGACGGGCGGCGGCGGCACGCTGGAAGAGCTGCGCACGCAGATTCTGGAGCTGGCGCTGGACCGCGCCTTCCTGGCCGAGCCCCTGCCCACCAACGAAGCCGCTTTCAAGCAGCGCGTGGACGAAGGGCGAGGGCGCCTCACGTTGATCGCCAGCGAGATCTCGCGCAGCGCCGGCGCCATCCTCACGGAGTTCGCCGCGGCCACGCGAAAGCTCAAGGACAGCAAACCGGCCGCCGACGTGGCCACCGACGTGGGGCAACAACTGGCGCGGCTGGTGCCCAAGAAATTCTTGCTGCAGACCCCTTATGCCCAGTTGCAGCACCTGCCGCGTTACTTGAAAGCGGTGCAGTTGCGGCTGGACAAACTGCGAGCCGATCCCGCGCGGGACGCCTCCCGGTTGGCCGAGCTGCGCCCACAAGACCAGCGCTTCTGGCGGCTGGTGGCCGAGCGCAAGGGCGTGCAGGACGCGCGTCTGAACGAGCTGCGTTGGCTGCTGGAAGAGCTGCGGGTGAGCTTTTTTGCGCAGGAGCTGCGCACGCCTCAGCCTGTCAGCGTGAAACGCCTGGACAAGGCCTGGGCGCAACTCCAGCTCTGAATTTCATCGAGTGGCCAGGGCCACGCGGCCGTCTTTGACGCCCAATGCGGTGTTGGCTTGCAGTTGCTTCAGCACCGCTTCAGCGTCTTCGCGCGTGGCGAGCTGGTTGATGCGGACTTCGAACTGGCCGTCCTTGGCCAACACCTCGGCGGGATAGCCGGCGGCTTGCAAGTTGGTGCGCAATGCGTTGGCTTGAACGCCGTTGGGCATCAGGCCAGCCACCGTGCGCCATTGGCCACCTTGCAGCACGATGCCCTGGCCGGGTTGCATCTCGGCCTGGCCGATGAACTTGGCGAGTTGGTCCGGCGTGGCCTGGCCTGCGGGCTTTTCGGCCTCGCCCGTGAACACGACCCAGAAGGCACCGGGCTTGTCCAGCACGATGCCGGGTTTGTTGTCGCGCACGACCTCGACCTTGCCTTCGAACATGCACACGGCGTCGTGCGCCGCGTCGGTCATGCTCCAGAAATCGGTGCCCCGAATGCCCACGGTGGCGGTGGCCATCTTGAGGTTGAGGTCCCGCTTGTTGCCCAGGGCTTTGCTGGAGTAGTCGGTGGCATAGCGGAACACGCCGGTGACCAGGCGCAGCGTCGCCGAGAGTTCCGAGGGGCCTGCCGCTTGACGCTGGCGCACCGCCAGCGCCTCGATCAAGAACTCGGTGTTTTCACCGAGCTTGATCATGCTGCGGTCGGACATGCGCAACAACATGCGGGCATCGCCGGCGGTGATCGCCTTGTCGTTGGCACGCAATTGCACGCCGGGTTCGGCGGCGCGGCGCTGGCCATTGCGCTCGACCCAGGCGGGCAACTGGATCGCCTCGACCACGGTGGTGGTGGCGCGGGCGGTACCCTGGCTGGCCCAGAGGCCGGCGCCCAGCAGCAACAGGCCCAAGGCATGACGGATGAACGGCCTGGGCGAACGGGCGGCGGGAAGGGGGCGCAAGGCGGCAGACGGGGGCATGAAGAACCTTTTCAGAACGGCGATGGTTGCAACGACATGAAGCGAACCTTACGTTCACTACGTGGCCACCCTTGTATCGGATGCAGCACGGCAAGCTACAGGCTTTCCGAGGGGCTCCTCCGTGAAAAAAGTCGCGCGCCATGGGCCTGTGTGTCACGTTGGCTTGTCCCCTGGTCGGGGTGGGGCATGTCCGCCTGGGTTGACACTTCGCCCGCCGATGCGTTTCACTGGGCAACGGTTGTGGTCATGGCATTTGTTTCAACGCTGCGGGGTCTACCGATGGATCGTCGTGAATTCGTGGAAAGTTGTGCGTTGGGCGCCGGCTCGCTGGCGGCCAGCTTGGCGGGCAACGCCTGGGCGGTTGACGCCCGGCCCCGCAACCATGGTCGCGTGCTGCTGGTGGACGAGCTGGGCAAACCCCTCAAGGCCGCCGGCCTGCGGGCCCAGACCAATTACGTTTTTCACTATCCGTTCGAGGCCACGCCGGTGTTCCTGCTCGATCTGGGCAAGGCGGCGGCAGCCACCCAGCTGGCAACACGCGACAAGCAGTCCTACCAATGGCCCGGTGGCGTGGGTCCCAAGCGCAGCCTGGTGGCCTTCTCCGCCATCTGCTCACACAAGCTGGTGTACCCCACGAAAGACCTGAGCTTCATCAGTTTCCGCAAGGGCGCTGCGGTGAACCCGCAGACGCCGAGCAAGGGCAGCGATCTGATCCATTGCTGCGCTGACCACAGCCAGTACGACCCTGCGCGGGGTGCCCAGGTGCTCAACGGGCCGGCCGAGCAGCCGCTTTGTGCGGTGCTGCTGGAGCACGATGAAAAAACCGATCAGCTCACCGCCACCGGCACGCTGGGGGGCGAGTTGTTTGACGACTTCTTCAAAAAGTACGAGATGAAGCTGAGCCTGGAGGTGGGGCCTAACGCGAAGCAGGCGGTGGCACGGCAGAGCACGGTGCGCGAACTGGAGCGCTACTGCCGCAACCCCGTGCGGTGCTGAATCAGAGTCTGGCCAGGCGCTTCAAAGCCTCGCGCAAGGTGTCGTCTTTCTTCGCGAAGCAGAACCGCACCACCCGCTGATCAAACCCGTTGCCGTAAAAGGCCGACAGGGGAATGGCCGCCACACCGATCTCGCGTGTGAGCCACTGGCAGAAGTCGCCTTCGGGCAAGTCGCGCTCGGGCACAGCCAGGTTGGAGATGTCGACGCACTGGAAATAGGTGCCTTCGCCCGCGAGCATGCGAAAGCGCGTGGTGGACAGGCCTTCGCGAAACAAATCGCGCTTGCGTTGGTAGAACGCGCTGAGTTCGAGGTAGGGCGCCGGATGGGCCATGTAGGCCGCCAGCGCGTGTTGCACCGGCGTGTTCACCGTGAAAACGTTGAACTGGTGCACCTTGCGGAACTCGGCGGTGAGCGACGCAGGCGCCACCACGGTGCCCACTTTCCATCCGGTCACGTGGTAGGTCTTGCCGAAGCTGCTCACGATGAAAGCGCGCGCCGCCAGGCCCGGAAAACGCGCCGCGCTCTGGTGTTGTTGGCCGTCGAACACCATGTGCTCGTACACCTCGTCGCTGATCAGCAGCACGTCGGTGGGGGCCAGCAGGTCTTGCAGACGCTGCATGTCGGACGCGCTCCACACCATGCCGCTGGGGTTGTGCGGGCTGTTGATCAGGATGGCTCGGGTGCGCGGCGTCATGGCGGCCGCGATGCGGTCGAAGTCCGGGCGGAAGGTGCCAGGCGTGAGCGGCACGCGCACCGGTACGCCACCGGCCAGTTCGATGTTGGGCACGTAGCTGTCGTAGCAGGGCTCCAGCACGATCACCTCGTCGCCGGGATGCACCACGGCGAGCAGCGCGGTGAGGATCGCCTGCGTGGCCCCCGCCGTCACGGTGATCTCGGTGGCCGGGTCGCAGCGCAGGCCGTAGAGCGCCAGCATCTTGTCCGCCATGGCCTGGCGCAGCGCGGGCACGCCCGGCATGGGCGGGTACTGGTTGTGGCCGGCCTGCATGGCCTGGGCGACAGCGTTGACCAGCGCCGGGTCGCAATCGAAGTCTGGAAACCCCTGGCCCAGGTTCACCGCCTTGTGTTCGGCCGCCAAGGCCGACATGACGGTGAAGATGGTGGTGCCCACGTTGGGCAGGCGGGAGATGAGGGCGGGTGTGCGGGGTGGATTCGGGCTCATGGGCTCAGAGTTCGTAGTCGTCCGGGGTGCCGGCCATGGCGCGCATGACCTGGTCGCGCGTGAGGCGTTCGCTCAGCAGTTCGGCGAAGCGCAGCACGAAGTGGCGCAGGTAAGTGCCGCGCTTGAAGGCCACGCGCGCCAGGTTGTGGCCAAACAGGTCGGCGGCGGGGCGGGACACGAGATCGGGTGTCTGGTTGTCCCCCGCCATCGCCATCTCGGCCACGATGCCCACGCCCATGCCCAGCTTCACATAGGTCTTGATCACGTCGGAATCGATCGCTTCCAGCACGATGTTGGGTTGCAGGTGGCGCAGTGCAAACGCTTGGTCGATACGGGTGCGGCCGGTGTAACTGGGGTGGTAGGTGATCAGCGGCACCTGCGCCAGGTCTTCGTGAGTGATGCGTTCGCGCTCCAGCAGCGGGTGGTCGAACGGGAACACCAGCACGTGCTGCCATTCGTAGCAGGGCAGGGTGACGAGCTCGGGGTAGTTCACCAGCGACTCGGTGGCCATGCCGATTTCGGCCACTTCTTCCATCAGCATCTTGGCCACCTGGTCGGGCGAACCCTGGTGCAGGCTGATGGCGACCTTGGGGTAGGCCTGGCGCAGCGCGGCCACCGGCCCGGGCAATACATAGCGCGCCTGGGTGTGGGTGGTGGCGATGGAAAGCGTGCCGCTGTCCTGCGCCGAATACTGCTCGCCGATACGCTTGAGGTTGTTGACCTCGCGCAGGATGATCTCGATGCTCTTGAGCACCTGCAAGCCTGGTTCGGTCACGCGCTTGATGCGCTTGCCGTGGCGCGCAAAGATCTCGATGCCGAGTTCGTCTTCCAGTTCGATGATGGCCTTGGACACCCCGGGCTGCGAGGTGTGAAGGGCCTTGGCGGCTTCGGTCAGGTTCAGGTTGCGGCGCACGGCCTCCTGCACGAAGCGGAACTGGTGCAGGTTCATGGACCGGTCTCCAGCGCGATCTGCGCCAACAGCGCGGTCAGGCGGGGGTCTTCTCCCGCGGCTGGCAACTGCTCGAAACGCACCTGGGGATGAGCTTCTGCCAGGTCTTTCATGAGCACCGGAAGATCTTCCCGCGCGTGTTTGCCCATGCCGAAAAACAGGGGCAGTACCCGCACCCGCGTGGCACCGGCCTCAACCATCTGGCGCACCGCCGTGCCCATGTCGGGCTCACACAGTTCCAGATAGGCGCACGAAACGGCAGCAGCCGGGGCGTTGCGCGCAATCTGCTGCGCCACCGACTCCACTGGCAGGCGCCACAACGGGTCGCGCGACCCATGGGCAAACACGATCACACCAAGCATGGACACGCTACCTTCGCAAGACGAGCCAGCCAAACGCGGCCAGCGAAAACACCGAATAGATCAACGAGGGCGAGGCCGCTGCCAGCCAGGGCTGCCAGGCATTGAGGTTGCCGATGTAGCCGAACACGTTGTTGAGCAAGAAGAAGCTGATGCCGATCATCACGCCGCCGAACACATACGCGGTGATGCTGCCCGAGCGAAAGTGCAGGTAGGCAAAGGGCAGGGCGAGCACCACCATCACCAGGCAACTCAACGGGTAGAACACTTTGCGCCAGAACTCGATTTCGTAGCGCTGTGCAGTCTGTCCGTTGGCTTGCAGGTGGCGGATGTAGCCGAACAGGTCGGCGGTACGCATGGTCTCTGGCTTGAGCAAGGCCACCGAAACCATTTCGCTGTTGATACCGCTGGGCCAGCGGAAGGTTTCGAGTTCGCTGCGCACGATGCGGGCCGACGCCTGTCCGGCGGTGTCGAACTCGCGCCGCTGCACCTGGCGCAGGGTCCATGAGTCGTCCACCTCGATCTGGCCAGTGGCGGCGGTGAGGGTGGACACCAGTGAGCCCTGGTTGTTGAACTCGAAAATGCGCACGTTGCCCAGTTCGCCCTGGGAGGACATCGAACCCACGTTGACCGAGAAGTTGCTGTACGGCTGGCGCTCCTTGAGCCAGGCACCCGTCTGGCCGATGCTGATGTTGCCCTGGTAGCGGGCCTTGAGCAGCTGCGCGGTGCGGTCTGCAAGCGGTGCCAGGTAGTCGCCCATGGCGAATGTGAGCGCCACAAACACCGCGCCCAAGCCGAGCAAGGTGCGCAGCGCGCGCCAGGGCCCCAGGCCGCTGGTGCGCAGGATCGTGTACTCAGAACCTTGGGCCAGCCGCGCCAGCACGAACACCGCGCCGATCAGCACCGAGATCGGCAGCAGCTCGTAAATGCGGTTGGGCATGAGCAGGCCCACGTAGAGCAAGGCGTGTGGGACCGCGTACACCAGCTTGGGGTCCAGCGCCGATGGTTTGCCCAGATCGGGCAATTCGTCGACGAAATCGAAGAAGAAGAACAGTGACAGGAAGGCCAGCAGCACGAAGCCCACCGCCAGAAAGATTTCGCCGTAGATCAGGCGTCGGATCGTTTTCACGCGGCGGCTCCTTGAGCCGCAGCATGGCGTCGACTGTTGATCCAACTGCGCAGGCTCACGTTGTAGTGCCGCTTGGTCAACCACAGCATGGTCAGCACGAACACGCCGCCGTGCAGCATCAGCATGAAAGCACCCAAGCTCACCAGTCCGCCGGCCACCCAGCTCTGGCCGAGGTTGAGCAGGTTGTAATAAAACACGAACGAGAACAGCGTGAAGAAGAGGTTGCCGCCGCGGCCCGCGCGCGGATTGCCTGCGGTGGTGGCCAGGGCGATCAGCACGAAGTTGAGTGCCGTGAGCGCCATGCCGATGCGCCAGCCCAGCTCACCCAGGTTGGCCCGGTCGGGTTCGGTGATGAGCGTCAGCGTGCTGCGCGACTTCAGGGCCTGCGAACCACCTTCGGTGATGGCGCTGGATCCGATCTGGGTGCCATAGCTTTCGAATTCGCTGACTTTCAAGCCGCTGCCATCGGCGGCTGTTTCCAGGCGCTGCCCGTTGTTGAGCATCAGGAACTGCTGCTCCTTGACCCATTCGATGCGCCCGGATCGCGCGGAGGTGACGGTCTCGCGGCCGTCGTCTTCGGTGCTGGAGATGAAGATGTTGCGGCCCTCGGTGCCACCGGCCGTGTCCTTGTCGATGAAGAAGACGCGCCGCCCACTCGACGACTCCTGGAACTGCCCGGGCGCCACGCGCTCCAGATCACCGCGGCGCTCGAATCGGCTGCGCAGGTTGTCGGTCTGCTGGTTGGCCCAGGGCCAGACGAAAAACACCATCAGCGTGATGACCACCAGGATGGGCCAGGAGAACCGCAGCACCGGACCGAGAAAGCCCCCGAGCGAGCGGCCGCTGGAGAACCAGATGATCATTTCGCTGTCGCGGTACATGCGCGAGAGCGTGAAGACAATGGCCACGAACAAGGCCAGTGTGAGGATGGTGGGCATGCGGCCGATGACGGTGTAGCCGAGCACCAGAGCAATTTCTTGAGGGTTCACGCTGCCACGCGACGCCAGCCCGAGCGTGCGGATCAGCAGCATCGTCAGCACGATGGTGAACAGCACCACCAAGGTGGCTCCGAAGCTGCGCGCCAGCTCTCTGCGGATGGAAGAATGAAATAACATCGATTGTCAAAAGGAAAACACGATTATGGACTTCGAACTCAAATCCCTCAGCGCTGCACAAGCGGCCCAACTGACTGTGGACGCGCTGCTGGTACTGGTGCCCGACACGACCCCGACCAT
Organism: Polaromonas sp.; assembly: GCA_013823505.1. The sequence continues at coordinate 41,568 of PNMH01000004.1, forward strand.
GAAGGCCGCTGACCAGGCGCTCACCCGGCTGGTGGCCCAAGCTGTGGAGCACAAGGATCTTGAGACCGGTGTGGCCAAGCTGCTGGCCTGCTACCGGCCCGAGGGCTTCAAGGCCTCGCGCGTGACGCTGGTGCGGGTGGGCGATGGCTCTGCCGCTTCGGTGCGCAAAGCCGTGTCCGCCGCCATGGGGTCACTCAAGCAACCTGGTATCCACAAGCTCGGCGTGGTGTTCAGCCTGATCGAAGCCACTGACGACGGTGTGCGTGCCGCCATGCAGGCTTGCGCCGACGCCACCTACTGCTACACCACCACCAAACCCAGCGCCAAGGCGCGAACCGTCAAGCAGATCGTTGTGGGCGTGGTCAAGGCAGCCGATGTGCAGCGCGGCTTCAACATCGGCAAGGCTCAGGTGGCGGGCGTGGAGTTCGCCAAGGAATGGGCCAACCGCCCTGCCAACCACGCCACGCCCACGATGCTGGGCGAAGCCGCGCGCAAGCTCGGCAAGCACCCAGGCTTCAAGGTGGATGTGCTCGGCCCCAAGCAGGTGGAAGCCTTGGGCATGGGCTCGTTTCTGTCGGTGGCACGCGGTTCGGTGGAGCCATTGCGCTTCATCGTCATGCACTACAACGGCGGCGCCAAGGGCAGTGCGCCCGTGGTGCTGGTGGGCAAGGGCATCACGTTCGACACCGGTGGCATCTCCATCAAACCCGCGGCCGACATGGACGAAATGAAGTTCGACATGGGTGGTGCGGCCAGCGTGCTTGGCACCTTTGCCGCACTGGCTGAACTCAAGCCCGCGATCAACGTGGTCGGTCTCATCCCCAGCTGCGAGAACATGCCCGATGGCCAGGCCGTGAAACCCGGTGACGTGGTCACCAGCATGAGCGGGCAGACCATCGAAATCCTCAACACCGACGCCGAAGGCCGCCTCATCCTGTGCGACGCGTTGACCTACGCTGCTCGCTTCAAACCCCGCAGCGTGGTGGACATCGCCACCCTCACCGGTGCCTGCGTGATCGCGCTCGGTGGTGTGCGCTCGGGCTTGTTCTCGGCGCGTGATGATCTGGCCCAGGCCCTGGCGAACGCTGGCGAAAAGTCGCTGGACCTGTGCTGGCGTCTGCCGCTGGACGACGAGTACGCCGAAGGCCTCAAGTCCAATTTTGCCGACATGGGCAACGTGGCCGGCCGCGCGGGTGGCGCCATCACGGCCGCCAAGTTCCTGCAGAAGTTCGCGACCGAGCTGCCTTGGGCCCATCTGGACATTGCGGGAACGGCCTGGAAGAGCGGGGCGGCCAAAGGATCCACAGGCAGGCCGGTGCCGTTGTTGCTGCAGTACCTGATCGACCAGGCCGAAGTGCCCGCCAAGGCCGCAGCGTCGACCAAGCCATCGGCTCGTCGTCCTGCCAAAGCCTGAGGCCGTTTTGCCCGACGTCGCCTTTCATTTCAATGCACCCGACCGGCTGGGCTACGCCTGCCGCTTGCTTCGCAAGGCGTATCTGCGCAAAGCGCGGCTGTTTGTGTGGGTGGCGCCCAGCGATCTGGCCCGCCTGGACACCGCTTTGTGGACCATGGGCAACGGCGAGTTCGTCCCCCATTGCCGAGCAGACGACCCCGATCTCTTGAAGGCGCGTTCACCCATTCAGATCGGCGATCAGTTGCCGGAAGAGCGAGGCCATTGGATCTTGGTCAACCTTCGCCACGACATGCCGGATGACCCAGCGGCCTTCAACCGAGTCATTGAAGTGGTGACGCTGGACGAGGCGGACCGCGGCCCGGCGCGGGAGCGCTGGCGCCAGTACAAGGCGCTGGGCCTGGAGCCGCAGCGGCACGACCTTCAACTTGCGCCTTCGGATTGACTCCGCGCAGGGGCGGAGCATGACAGCCGCTAATGCGACATTCGCCGCGGTGATGTTCTCTGTGAAAACCCTCGATTGAGCTTTCGCCTTGTCACGTATGTGAAATTCGCGGCTTTTTTAGAGTATCTTTATGAGCGTGATGGCAAAAGTTCCCATCGCTTAACTTTTTCAATCCTTTTTGAGGAAAACCATGCAACTGAACCTGAAACTGGCCGTTCTTGCGGCGGCCGTCGCTCTTGCCGCTTGCGGCAAAAAAGAAGAAGCCGCGCCGGTCGCAGCACCCGCGGCGGCTCCTGCACCTGCAGCCCAGGTCATCAAGATTGGTCACGTCGGACCCACCAGCGGTGCGATTGCCCACCTTGGCAAGGACAATGAAAACGGCGCCAAGATGGCGATCGAGGAACTCAACGCTGCTGGTCTGACCATCGGTGGTGCGCCCGTCAAGTTCGAATTGCTGGCCGAAGACGACGCAGCAGATCCCAAGCAGGGCACCGCTGCCGCCACCAAACTGGTGGACGCCAAGGTCGCTGGCGTGATCGGTCACCTGAACTCGGGTACCACCATCCCAGCCTCGCAGATCTACAACGACGCCGGCATCCCCCAGATCTCCCCATCGGCCACCAACCCCAAGTACACCCGCCAGGGCTACGCCGGCGTGTTCCGCATGGTGGCTGACGACGTGCACCTCGGTGGCACGCTGGGCAAGTACGCTGTCGAAACGCTCAAAGCCAAAACCGTGGCCGTGATCGACGACCGCACCGCTTACGGCCAGGGCGTGGCTGACGAGTTCGAAAAAGGTGTGGCCGCTGCTGGCGGAACCGTGGTGGGCCGTGAGTTCACCAACGACAAAGCCACCGACTTCAACGCCATCCTGACCACCCTGAAGGCCAAAAAGCCAGACGTCGTGTTCTTCGGCGGCATGGACGCCGTGGCCGGCCCGATGCTCAAGCAGATGAAGCAGCTCGGCATCAACGCCAAGTTCATGGGTGGCGACGGCATTTGCTCCAGCGAACTGCCCAAGCTGGCCGCTGACGGCATGGCCGACGACCAGGTGTATTGCGCCGAAGCGGGTGGTGTCGAAGGCGAGCAGAAAGAAGGCATGGACAAGTTCCGCGCCGACTTCAAGGCCAAGTTCGGTGCCGACGTTCAGGTGTACGCACCCTACGTGTACGACGCTGTCAAAGTCATGGCCAACGCCATGGTGACCGCTGGCTCGGCAGACCCCAAGGTCTACCTGCCCGCACTCAAGGCCACCAACTACAAAGGCGTGACCGGCAACATCGCCTTTGACGAAAAAGGCGACATCAAGAATGGCGCCCTGACGCTCATGACCTACAAGGCCGGTGCCCGCACCACCTTGGCCGTGATCCGCTGATCAGCGTTTCCTGGTTCATTCAAAAAGGCCACCTTCGGGTGGCCTTTTTTTCTGCGTGCGTTGCTTCAAACGGGCCGGGCGCGGCGATGTCCTACACCGGTGGTTGCAGAAGGCGGCTATGGTGATGTGCAAGGTGTACGAGCGACACTGCAACCAACAAGGACACAGGCATGGACAACATCTACGAAGCCCTGAGGGAAAGCCACGAGCTGCAGCGCAGGCTGTGCCGCCAACTGGTGCGGATCAAGCCAGACGATCCACGTGCTCAGGAGGTTTTCAGCGAGCTCCGCATTGAGCTCGCAGCCCACGCAGCTGCGGAGGAGCGGTTTCTCTATGCGCCCATCCTGCTGGACGATTTGGGTCTGAAACCGTCCCGGCACGCTCTGTCTGAACACCACGAGATCGACGAATGCGTTGAGGCCTTGGGCAAGGCCCGCAAGAAACCGGAGGCGTGGCTTGAGCTGGCCAAGAAACTCTCACACGAGGTGCACCACCATCTCAAGGAAGAAGAAACCAAATTCTTTCAGCTCTCCGGCAAGATCCTGACCGACCGGCAAAAAAGCACCTTGGCCGGGAAGTACCGGCGCGACCTCAAACGCATGCGGGCGGTTGAGGCCTGATCCAGGTGGCGGCTGATCAGAGGCGACGCACAAAAGAAAAACGGGCCGTGAGGCCCGTGTTTGCTTGATCCCTGGCGGAGAGGGCGGGATTCGAACCCGCGGTGGGTATTAGCCCACACACGCTTTCCAGGCGTGCGACTTAAACCGCTCATCCACCTCTCCGCGAAGCCTGCCATTGTAGCAGCCTCGCGGAGCCCCTCAGGTGGTCGAACTGCCGTCGGCCGTCTTGTGCCATGCATGTTGTTGCAGCACCTCCAGCGAGACGTGCTGCAGGGTGGCGGCATTCGTGCTCTCTAGCACCACGGGCGGTGCCACGCCGGCTTGCCAGGCCTCTTTCCAACGTTGCACGCACAGACACCAGCGGTCGCCGGGCTTCAGGCCGGCGAACCGCCACTCGGGCCGGGCCGTGCTCAAGTCGTTACCGCGCTCGCGAGAGAAATCCAGAAAGGATGCGGTGACGCGCGCGCACACGACATGGGTGCCGTGGTCGTCGGGGCCGGTCTCACAACAGCCGTCCCGGTAGAAGCCAGTGAGTGGATCGTAGGAGCAGGGCAGCAGTTCGCCACCCAGGACGTTGCGGGCGAGGGTCATGGTGTGTTCGGCAAATGCGAAGAAATCAGGCGGTTTTGCTGGTGCCGACCATCTTCATGGCCGACGCAATCAGGGCGGACACCTCGGTCATGTTGCTCGGTACGATGAGCGTGGTCGTGGCGTCGGCAGCCACCTTGCTGTAAGCGTCCACAGCACGCTCGGCCACCTTGAGCTGCACAGCCTCCTGCCCGCCCGGCTGGCGGATGGCTTCGGCCACCACACGAATGGCTTCGGCAGTGGCCTCGGCCACCGCCAGAATGGCTGAAGCCTCGCCCTGCGCGTTGTTGATTTCGGCCTGTTTCTCGCCTTCGGAGCGGGCAATGAAAGCCTCGCGCTCGCCGGTGGCGATGTTGATCTGCTCCTGGCGGCGGCCTTCGGAGGCGGCGATCAGGGCGCGCTTCTCGCGCTCGGCGGTGATCTGCGCCTGCATGGCCAGCAAGATTTCCTTGGGCGGCGTGAGGTCCTTGATCTCGTAGCGCAGCACCTTCACACCCCAGTTCAGCGCGGCCTCATCGATGGCGTGCACCACCTGGGCATTGATGATGTCGCGCTCCTCGAAGGTCTTGTCGAGTTCCAGCTTGCCGATGACCGAGCGCAGCGAAGTCTGCGCGAGCTGGGTCACCGCGACGATGTAGTTGGACGAGCCGTAGCTGGCGCGCATCGGGTCCGTGACCTGAAAGTACAGAATGCCGTCGACCTGCAGCTGCGTGTTGTCGCGCGTGATGCAGACCTGGCTGGGCACATCGAGCGGAATCTCTTTCAGGCTGTGTTTGTAGGCCACCTTGTCGATGAAGGGCACGAGGAAGTTCAAGCCCGGCGCCAGGGCCGAGTGGTACTTGCCCAGGCGCTCCACCACCCAGGCGTTTTGCTGCGGCACCACCTTGACGGATCGGGTGACGAAGATGGCAGCGACGATGAGCAAGAGGATGGCGATTTCCATGGCAGGCGTTTCTCGATGAAGTTGGAGAGGGGAAGGTTAGCGCAGGTGCAGCCAAGCGCCGGGGGTCAGACCTTGTCGACCAGAAGGCGGCTGCCGACCAGCTCGGCCACGCGATAGCTGCCGGGCGCGGGCGGGTTGCCTGGGCGGTGGATCACGGTCCACTGCGCGCCCCGGTATTTGACGCTGGCGGTGCCGTCGGCGTTCCATTCGTCGATCTGAAGGATCTCGCCCACGTCGAGGTTCACACTGCGCAGGGCGCGCACCGATGGGTCGCTGGCGCGCCGTTTCTTCACAAAGTACCAACCCACCACCAAGGCGGAGCCGGTGATGGCGGCAACGATCAACTGACCCACCAGCCCCAGGCCAGCGTGGGCGGCCAGAGCGCCTGCGGCCATGCCCACCGCCAGCATGAGCAGGTAAAAAGTACCGGTGAACAGTTCGAGTGCGACGGTGGAACCCGCCAACAGCCACCACAATGTGGATTCCGACATGCATGCTCCCCTGAAATGAATCGATCGCGCCAAGCCTTGGCTCGATGCGGTTGTCTGACCAATGCCACATTCTGCGGCAAATGAACGGGCGCTCCGGGAGCCTGTCTTGCGTTGTCCGTACACTTCGCGCTTTCTTTCGCCTGATGGCCGCGCCCCCTGCGGCTGGAGAACCTCATGAAATTCCGTTTCCCCATCGTCATCATCGACGAGGACTTCCGTTCCGAAAACACCTCGGGTCTGGGCATCCGTGCGCTGGCTCAGGCCATCGAGGTTGAAGGCTTCGAGGTGGTGGGTGTGACCAGTTACGGCGACATGAGCCAGTTCGCCCAGCAGCAGAGCCGCGCCAGCGCGTTCATCCTGTCGATCGACGACGAAGAGTTCAGCCAGAGTGCCGACCTCGATCCGGTGGTGTTGAACCTGCGCAATTTCATCGACGAGGTGCGGCGCAAGAACTCGGACGTGCCGATCTACATCTACGGCGAAACCAAGACCAGCCGCCATCTGCCCAACGACATCCTGCGCGAACTGCACGGTTTCATCCACATGTTCGAGGACACGCCGGAGTTTGTGGCGCGCCACATCATCCGCGAAGCCAAGAGCTACCTCGAAGGCATCCAGCCTCCGTTCTTCAAGGCCTTGCTCGACTACGCGGAGGACGGCTCGTACTCATGGCACTGCCCAGGCCACTCGGGTGGCGTGGCGTTCCTGAAGAGCCCGGTGGGCCAGATGTTCCACCAGTTCTTCGGCGAAAACATGCTGCGCGCCGACGTGTGCAACGCGGTGGAAGAGCTGGGTCAATTGCTGGACCACAACGGCGCCATTGGTGCGAGCGAGCGCAATGCGGCGCGCATCTTCAACGCCGACCACTGTTTCTTCGTGACCAACGGCACCAGCACGAGCAACAAGATGGTGTGGCACCACACGGTGGCCCCGGGCGACGTGGTGGTGGTGGACCGCAACTGCCACAAGTCCATCTTGCACAGCATCATCATGACGGGCGCTGTCCCCGTTTTCCTGAAGCCCACGCGCAACCACTACGGCATCATCGGTCCGATCCCGCAGAGCGAGTTCGAGATCGACGCCATCAAGGCCAAGATCCGCGCCAACCCGCTGCTCGCCGGCGTGGATGCCGACGCGGTCAAGCCGCGCGTGCTCACGCTCACCCAGTCCACCTACGACGGCGTGCTCTACAACACCGAGGCCATCAAGCAGATGCTTGATGGTTACGTGGCCAACCTGCACTTTGACGAAGCGTGGCTGCCGCACGCGGCCTTCCACCCGTTCTATGGCAATTTCCACGCCATGGGCAAGAAGCGCGTGCGCCCGATGGAGTCGGTGGTCTACGCCACGCAGTCCATCCACAAGCTTCTCGCCGGCATCAGCCAGGCCAGCCACGTTCTGGTGCAGGACTCGCAGCACGTCAAACTGGACCGCCACCTCTTCAACGAGGCCTACCTGATGCACACCAGCACCAGCCCGCAGTACGCGATCATCGCCAGCTGCGACGTGGCCGCGGCGATGATGGAGCCGCCCGGCGGCAAGGCGCTGGTGGAGGAGAGCATTTTTGAGGCGCTCGATTTCCGCCGCGCCATGCGCAAGATCGACGCCGAGTTCGGCGACGACGACTGGTGGTTCAAGGTCTGGGGTCCGGACGACCTGGCCGAAGAGGGCATGGGCGAGGCCATCGACTGGGTGCTCAACCCCGACCCGGCTGGTTCGCAGGCCACGGCAAAGGAATGGCACGGCTTCGGCGACATGGCGCCGGGCTTCAACATGCTGGACCCGATCAAGGCGACCATCGTCACGCCGGGCCTGAACCTGGACGGCCGCTTCGAGCCCGAAGGCATCCCCGCGTCGATCGTCACCAAGTTTCTCGCCGAGCACGGCGTGGTGGTGGAGAAGACGGGCCTCTACAGCTTCTTCATCATGTTCACCATCGGCATCACCAAGGGCCGCTGGAACACGCTGCTGACTGCGCTGCAGCAGTTCAAGGACGATTACGCCAAGAACCAGCCCATGTGGCGCATCCTGCCGGAGTTCTGCCAGAAGCACCCGCGCTACGAGCAGATGGGCCTGCGCGACCTGTGTCAGCACGTGCACGAGCTCTACGCCCGCTACGACATCGCGCGCCTGACGACCGAGATGTACCTGAGTGACCTCACGCCGGCCATGAAACCGACCGATGCCTTCGCGCACATTGCGCAACGCACCACCGAGCGGGTGCCGATCGACGAGCTCGAAGGCCGCATCACCACCAGCCTGGTGACGCCGTACCCGCCGGGTATTCCCCTCCTGATCCCTGGCGAGGTGTTCAACAAAAAGATCGTGGACTATCTCAAGTTCGCGCGCGAGTTCAACGCCCAGTGCCCAGGATTCGAGACCGACATCCACGGCTTGGTGGAGATGGTCGGCGACGACGGCAAGAAGCGTTACTTTGCCGATTGCGTGAAGGCCTGATCGGCCTCAGCGGGGCGCGTCCGGGCGCACCCGTATGAAGCTGGCAAAGCGCGGCACGCCGCTCTCGTTGACACCGCGAAAGCGGTAGGTCACCCAGGCGCCCAGGGCCGGTGGGTGATCGCGCTCGGCATCGGTGAAGCCGGTGCCCAGGCGGAAGCGAATACCTTCCCGCGTTTCCACCAGCAAGGCGCCCATGCGGCCGGTGTGACGGCCTCGACCAGGCAGGTGCTGCACAACACGCGCTTCGGCGTCTTCGTGGGTTTTCACCTTCAGCAGGTCGTCGTTGCGCTCGGCTCGGTAGAACGAGTCGCCCCGGTGCAGCATCAGGCCTTCGCCACCCTTCTTGACCAGACGGTCCAGCCGCGCCATCAGCTCGGCGTGGCTGGCCACGCGCTCCTGCGCAACGGCCTGTAGCCAGGGCTGCTTGAGCTGCTGCACCAGGGCCTGGTAGGCCTGGATGCGGTCGGTGAAGCGGCCCGGGTGCGCAGGCAGGTCAAACACCATGAAACGCACGCGTCGCCACGCGTCATCGATGGGGGTTTGACGGCGCACGGTGGAGAGCGCTTCCTCAAATCTCCCTCGACCGATCCAGAGTTCGCCGTCCATGGGCTCGGCGGGCCATCCGGCGGTGAACCAAGTTGGTGCTGCGACCACGTCACCCCCGCGTGTCAGCAGCCGTTTACCGTCCCAGAAGCCGCGAAGGCCGTCGTACTTTTCACTCAGCCAGTAGTCGTGTAGCGGCACACCTGGCCGGTACACGTTGGCAAGCATCAGGGCCGGTGCGTCGGCAGCCAAAGCAGGGCCAGACAGGCCAAAAGTGACCAGACCCAACCAGCCAAGCAGCTCGCGTCGCCTCATGGCGGCCCCCGAAGCGCAGAGGAATCAGCTCAGCGCGTCGCTGTCGCGGCTCACGCCCGTGGTGTGGCTGTAGCCACCGTCCACGTAGGTGATCTCGGCGGTGACGCCAGCGGCCAGGTCGCTCAGCAGAAACGCGGCCACGTTACCCACGTCTTCAATGGTCACGTTGCGGCGGATCGGTGAAGCGCTGGCGACCATGCCCAGCAGCTTGCCGAAGTCCTTGATGCCGCTGGCGGCCAGTGTCTTGATGGGGCCAGCGCTGATGCCGTTGACGCGCATGCCTTTGGGACCCAAGGACTCGGCGAGGTAACGCACCGAGGCTTCGAGGCTGGCTTTGGCCAGACCCATGGTGTTGTAGTTGGGCACGGCGCGCAAAGCGCCGAGGTAGGTGAGGGTCAGCAGCGCCGATTTCTCGTTGAGCATGGGCAGCGCGGCCTTGGCCATGGCGGGGAAACTGTAGGCGCTGATGTCGTGCGCGATGCGGAAGTTCTCGCGCGTCAGGCCGTCCAGAAAGTCCCCGGCGATGGCTTCGCGCGGGGCAAAGCCGATGCTGTGCACGAAGCCGTCGAACTTGGGCCACACCTGCGCCAGGTCGGCAAACAGCTTCTCGATCTGGGCGTCGTCGCCCACATCGCAATCGAAGATGAGCTTGGAGTCGAAATCGGCAGCGAACTCGGTGATGCGGTCTTTGAAGCGCTCGCCGACGTAGCTGAACGCGAGCTCGGCGCCTTGCTGATGGCAGGCTCTGGCGATGCCATAGGCGATGGAGCGGTTGGACAGCACGCCCGTGATCAGCAATTTCTTGCCGGTAAGAAAACCCATGTTTCTGTCTCCAATGAAAAATCCTTCAGAATTGTCGCATGCACTCTTCCCGCATCCGCCCTGGCCACCGACTCGTCTCGACGTCCTTGGCCGCGTTGCTGATGCTCTTGTGCACGCCCGGCTGGGCAGCCCACGGCTACGCGCTGTGGGGCCAGCTCAAGTACCCCGACGGCTTCACCCACTTCGACTACGTCAACCCCACCGCCCCCAAAGGCGGTGAACTGCGGCTGGTGAGCAACCTGCGGCTGTCCACCTTCGACAAGTACAACCCGTTCACGTTGCGAGGCAGTGCTCCGGCCTATTTGTCCAACTTGATGTTCGACTCTTTGCTCGCCGGCGCACTGGATGAGAACGGTGCTGCGTACGGGCTGCTGGCTGAAGACGTGACCACAGCGCCCGACGGTCTGTCGGTCACCTTCAAACTGCGCGACACCGCGCGTTTCCACAACGGTGACCCGGTGCTGGCTGCCGACGTGAAGCACAGCTTCGACACGCTCATGGGCCCGCACACCTCGCCGGCCTTCAAGACAGTGTTGCAGGACGTGGCCGGGCTCGACGTGCTGGGCGACAGGGTCGTGCGCTACCGCTTCAAAAAGCCCAACCGCGAACTGCCACTGACCGTGGGCGGCCTGCCAGTGTTCAGCCGCGCATGGGGCAATGCAGTGGACCCCAAGACCGGTCAACGCAAGACGTTTGACCAGGTCGTGACCGACATTCCCATCGGAAGCGGTCCCTACAAGATCGGCCCGGTGCAGTTCGGCAAGGACATCACTTACGTGCGCGACCCTGCGTACTGGGCGCGCGACCTGCCGGTGCGCCGGGGCACCGCCAACTTCGACCGCATCCTCGTCAAGATCTACAAGGACAACACCGCGCGGCTCGAAGCGCTGAAGGCCGGCGAGTTCGATCTCATGCGTTTCTTCTCGGCTGGCGACTGGGCGCGCCGCGTCAACGGCAAGAAGTTCGACACCGGCGAACTCGTCAAGGGCGAGTTCACGCACCGCCTGCCCACCGGCTTCCAAAGTTATGTGCTCAACACGCGCCGCCCGCCGCTGGACGACATCCGCGTGCGCGAGGCGCTCGGCCTGGCGATGGACTACGAGTGGATGAACCGCCAGATGTTCTACAACGCTTACCAGCGTGTGCAAGGGCTGTTCGGCAATACCGACTGTTCGCCGCAGGGCACGCCCCCGCCCGAGGAGCTGGCCTTGCTCGAGCCCTGGCGCAAGCAGCTGCCACCCGCCGTGTTTGGCCCGGTTTACGCGGCGCCGCGCACCGATGGCTCGAACTCCCTGCGCGGTAACCTCAAACGTGCGCAGGCCTTGCTGCGCGAGGCGGGCTGGACGGTGCAGGGTGGGCAGTTGCGCAACGCGCAGGGCAAGTCCATGACGATCGAGTACCTCGACAGCAACGAGACCGGCGCGCGCGTGGTCACGCCCTGGATCCGCAACCTCACCAAGCTCGGTGTTGAACTCAAGTTCCGCCCGGTGGACTTCGCGCTCTACCAGCAGCGGCTGCGCAGTTTCGACTTCGACATCGTTTCGCTGGCCTACGGTGGCACCAACAACCCGGGAGCGGAATACGCCGACCTGTTCGGCAGCGCTGCTGCCAAGACCGAAGACTCGGGCAACCACACCGGCACCGCCAACCCGGCGGTGGATGCGCTGATCGAGCGCATGGTGGAAGCACCCACACAGCCCGAATTTCTGGCAGCCTGCCGCGCACTGGACCGCGCCATCACCCACAGCCATGTGCTGATTCCACAGTGGTCCGCCACGACCCACCGCATGGCCTACAACGCGTGGCGCCTTGCTCGCCCGAAAGACATGCCCCCTTATGCATCCGGTGAGGTCTGGGCCATCGACACCTGGTGGGCTCAAGACCCGGCAACCGCAAAGCGCTGAACACCATGTGGGTCTACATCCTCAAACGCCTGCTGCTCATGATCCCGACGCTGTTCGGGGTGCTGCTGTTGACCTTCGTGGTGATCCAGTTCGTACCGGGCGGTCCGGTTGACCAGTACCTGGCAGAAGCGCGCGCGGGCGCCGGCGCAGCGGGAGCCGAAGGTGGCTCGGTGTACCGTGGCGCGCAAGGGGTGGATCCGAAACGCATTGAGCAGATCAAGGCGCTGTACGGTTTTGACAAGCCGGCGCACGAGCGCTTTTTCCAGATGCTCGGCCAGTTCGCGCGATTCGATCTGGGCACCAGCTTTTTCCAGAACAAGGCGGTGTCCGAACTCATCATGGAGAAACTGCCCGTCTCCATCACGCTGGGATTGTGGACCTTCCTCATTAGCTATGGCGTGGCCGTGCCCTTGGGTGTGGCCAAGGCGGTGCGGGCCGGCTCGCGTTTCGATCTGGTCACCACCTTGCTCGTGCTCATCGGCTACGCCATCCCGGGTTTCGTGCTTGGTGTGGCCTTGCTGGTGATCTTCGGCGGTCAGTTGCAATGGTTCCCGTTGCGTGGCCTCACATCCTCCAACTGGGAAGAGCTCAGCTGGGGCGCGCGCATCGTCGACTACCTCTGGCACATCACCCTGCCGGTCACCGCCATGGTGCTGGGCAGTTTCGCCGTCACGGCCATGCTGACCAAGAATGCGTTTCTGGAAGAGATTCGCAAGCAGTACGTGATGACCGCACGTGCCAAGGGCCTGAGCGAGCGGCAGGTGCTGTGGAAACACGTGTTTCGCAACGCGCTCATCCCCATCGTCACCGGTTTTCCCTCGGCCTTCATCGGCGCTTTCTTCGCGGGCTCGCTGCTGATCGAAACCCTGTTCTCGCTCGACGGCCTGGGCTTGCTCAGCTATGAGAGCGTGATCCGGCGCGACTATCCCGTCGTGCTCGGTACGCTGTTTTTCTTCACGCTGATCGGCCTGGTGACCAAGCTGATTTCCGACCTCTGCTACGTCTGGGTGGACCCGCGTGTCAAATTCGACTGAAGCCGTGACACCGTCGTTGTCGCCGAGTGCCCGCGCCTGGCGCCGCTTCAAGCGCAACCGGCTGGGCTACTGGAGCCTCGTGCTGTTCTGCATCCTGGTGGTGGGCAGCCTGTTCGCCGAGTTGCTGTCGAACGACCGGCCCCTCATCGTGCGCTACGAGGGCACGACCTATTTCCCCATGTTGAAGGACCACGCGGAGACGGTGTTCGGTGGCGACTTCGACACCACCACCGACTACCTCGACCCCTTCATTCGCGAGCAACTGAGCAAGGGCGACAACTGGGCGATCTACGCACCCAACCCCTATGGCCCGCAGACGCTGAACTACTTCGCCAAACTGCCCAACCCGTCGCCGCCCACGCTGGACAACCTGTTCGGCACCGACGACCGCGGGCGCGACTTGCTGGCCCAGCTGATCTACGGCTTTCGCGTGAGCGTGTTGTTCGCGCTGGCGCTCACCGTCATCGGTGTGTTGCTGGGTGTGGTCACCGGCGCCATCCAGGGCTTCTTCGGCGGCAAGACCGACCTGGCCTTTCAGCGCTTCATCGAAATCTGGGGCTCCATGCCCGAGCTGTATTTGCTCATCATCTTCTCGGCCGTGTTCGCGCCCAGCATCAACTTGTTGCTGATCCTGCTCAGCCTGTTTGGCTGGATGGGCTTGTCCGACTACGTGCGCGCCGAGTTCCTTCGCAACCGACAGCTCGACTACGTGCGTGCCGCGCGAGCCCTGGGCCTGTCCAACTGGCAGATCATCTGGCGCCACGTGCTTCCCAACAGCTTGACCCCCGTGGTGACCTTCCTGCCGTTTCGCATGAGCGCGGCCATCCTGGCGCTCACCTCGCTCGACTTTCTGGGCCTGGGTGTGCCACCCGGTACACCGTCGCTGGGCGAGTTGTTGAGCCAGGGCAAGAACAACATCGACGCCTGGTGGATTTCGCTCTCCACCTTTGCGGTGCTGGTGATCACGCTGCTGCTGTTGACTTTCATGGGGGATGCCTTGCGCGATGCGTTGGACCCGCGGAAGGCGGACAAATGACGACCTCCATGCTCCTCGACGTGAAAGGCCTGCGCGTGTCCTTCGGTGGGCAGGACGTCGTGCACGGCATCGACTTCGCCATCCAGGCCGGCGAGAAACTCGCGCTGGTGGGCGAATCCGGTTCGGGCAAGACGGTGTCGGCGCTGTCGCTGCTGCGCCTCGTGCACAACGCCGATGTGAGCGGCTCGGCGCTGCTCAACGGGCGCGATTTGCTCGCGATGACCGAGCACCAGTTGCGCGGTGTGCGCGGGGACGAGGTGGCCATCATCTTCCAGGAGCCCATGACGGCGCTCAACCCGCTCTACACCGTGGGTGACCAGATCGGCGAGGTCTTGCAGCTCAAGAAGGGCCTCACGCCGCGGCAGGCGCTCGCATCCACCATCGAGCTGCTGGCCTCCACCGGCATCCCGGAGCCCGGGCGACGTGCCAACGCCTTCCCGCACCAGCTCAGCGGCGGCCAGCGCCAGCGCGCCATGATCGCCATGGCCCTGGCCAGCAGCCCGAAACTGCTGCTGGCTGACGAGCCCACCACCGCGCTGGATGTGAGCCTGCGCAGTCAGATCCTTGACCTGTTGGCCGATCTGCAGCGCCAGCACGGCATGGCGGTGCTGCTCATCACGCACGACCTCAACCTGGTGCGCCGCTTTGCCGACCGCGTGGCCGTGATGGAGCAGGGCCATCTGGTGGAGCAGGGCGCGGTGAGCGATGTGTTTGCCGCGCCGCGGCACGCTTACACCCAGATGCTGCTGGCCAGCAAGCCCGAACGAGAAGTGGTACCCGCCGGGCCGCCAGGTGCGTACGCCGCGCCGGTGCTGCAAGCTCGCGGACTGCGCGTGGGCTACCCCGTTCCACTGCCTGGCCTGAAGGGCTGGTTCAAGAAGGGCGAGTTCATCGCGGTGCAGGGCGCCAACCTGGACCTGGCGCCGGGCCAGACCTTGGGCGTGATCGGCGAATCGGGTTCGGGCAAATCCACGCTCGCTTTGGCGGCGCTCGGCTTGTTGCCCCACCTGGGCAGTCTTCAGGTTGCCGGTTCAGACTGGACCAAGGCCTTGAAGAGCGGACAGGGCAGGGCGCTGCGACAGCGGGTGCAGGTCGTCTTCCAGGATCCGTTTTCCTCGCTGTCGCCGCGCATGACCATCGAGCAGATCGTTGGTGAAGGGTTGCTGGTGCACCAGCCGGGTCTCTCGGTGGCGCAGCGTCGTGAACGTGTCGTCCAAGCCTTGGCCGATGTCGGCCTGGTCGACGATCCCCGGCGCGGCGGCGACTGGCTGCAGCGCTACCCGCACGAGTTCTCGGGCGGGCAGCGCCAGCGCCTGGCGATTGCGCGTGCGCTCATCATCGATCCACAACTGCTGGTGCTGGACGAACCCACGAGTGCACTGGACGTGACGGTGCAGAAGCAGGTGCTGGCCTTGCTTCAGCGCCTGCAGCGCGAACGCGGTCTGAGTTACCTGCTGATCACGCACGACGTGGATGTCATCCAGGCCATGGCGCACGACGTCATCGTGATGAAGGACGGCGCTGTGGTCGAGAGCGGCCCGGTCGATCAGGTGTTGCGCGCGCCCGAGCATCCGTACACACGCACCCTGGTGCAGGCGGCTGCCTGACGCGATCGTTGGCTTGACCTGCGTCAGGCCGCTGGCGAGGCGGGCGGCGTATAACCGTCGGTCATGACCGACTCATCACCCTCTTCAACGCGCCCCGTCTCCCTGCAGTCGCCCTGGCGCTGGCTGGCGCTGGGCTGGGCCGACCTGCGGCGCAACCCGGTGCCCGGTCTGGTTCACGGGCTGCTGCTCACGGTTTTTGGCTGGCTGCTGCTGTGGGCTGCGCGTGACCAGTTCTGGCTGCTGGCCGGCGCCTTCTCGGGTTTCCTCATCGTCGCGCCCATCCTGGCCACCGGTCTCTACCAGGTCAGCCGCCAGCGCAGCGCCGGCCTGGCCGAAGTGGTGCAGCTTTGGCGCTCGGGCGACGGCCGTCTGGTGAAGTTCGGCCTGCTGCTGGGGCTGGCCGGCACGGGCTGGGTGCTCACCTCGGCCGGGCTGATCACGCTCTGGTCGCCCATGCCCATCCAGAAGCCGGTGGACTTCCTGCGCCACGTGGTGCTGGTGCGCGAAGTGGGCCTGTTCGAGGTCTGGCTGTTGCTCGGCGCATTGTTGGCCGCCCCCGTGTTCGCCTCCACCGTGGTGGCTCTCCCCATGCTGGTGGACACCCGCACGTCGGTGCTGGAGGCGGTGACTGAGAGCTGGCGAGTCGTGGCCAGCCACCCCGGGCCGATGGTGTTGTGGGCGGTGGTGATCGCCCTGTTGGTCGGCATTGGCATGGTCACCGCCTTGGTCGGTCTGATCGTGCTGATCCCGCTGTTGGCGCACGCGAGCTGGCACGCCTACCGCGACCTGACCGCCCATCGATTGGGGCGCTGAGCCATGGGCAACACCCTGTTCGGATACACCGAAGGCCAGATCGCCCAGTTCGGACTGACGTTTGGCGTCGGGGCCTTCATTCTCTACATGCTTTTCATCGTGTTCAACCTGGCACGCGAATCCAAGGCTGGCAAGTTCGGCACTTTCGTGCTGTTTCTGGTGCTCTCGTTCGGCATGCTGGGGTTTCTGGCCAAAAACCTCATTCAATGGGTGCTGGGTATTTGAACGGTGTTCAGCATTGAACTGCGGATTGGGTTGCCAATCGCCTGTTGCAGGCGTTACAATGCGAGCTTCACGACCAAATGGGCGGGTAACTACCGGCCCATTTTTTTTGGCCGAACGCTTTTGACCCTGGGGTAATCCACAGGGTTGATTCATTGGTCCACCCTGGGCAGACACCATCAGCATGGCTTGGCAAGAGATCGTAGAGCAGACCGTCACTGGACTGGGTTTTGACCTGGTGGAGTTGGAGCGCTCGGGCAGTGGCCTGCTGAAGGTCACGATCGATCTGCCGTGGGAGGCGCCCGTTGCCGGGCAGCCCGTGCCGGTGGAGCGTTTTGTCACGGTCGAAGATTGCGAAAAAATCACGCGTCAGTTGCAATACCTGCTGGAAGTCGAGGGCCTGGAATACCGCCGCCTCGAAGTGGGTTCGCCGGGCATCGATCGGCCGCTCAAGCGTGAAATTGACTATGTGCGGTTTGAAGGTCACGTGATCGACCTCACCTTGAAGGCGCCGATCGGCGCCACCGGGACCGATGTGGCGGCAAACCGCAAGAAATTCAGGGGCACGCTGGAGCGTGCCGACGATGGTGTGCAGTGGCAGGTGGTCTGGAGCGATGCGCCCGAACCCAAGCCTGGTGCAAGGGTGAGCAAGAAGCGCGCGCCCGTGCCCATGCAGGCCATGACCTTTTCGCTGGACGACATCCAGCAGGCGCGCTTGGCGCCGATCGTGAATTTCAAGGGCCGACAGGCTCCTGGAGCCAACGCTTCAGACAGTGACGAATGAGAGAAATCAAAGTGACCCAGGACATGCAATTCGGAAAGGTGGGCGAGTGAAATGAACCGCGAAATGTTGATGCTGATCGATGCGATCTCGCGCGAAAAGAACGTCGAGCGCGACGTCGTGTTGGGCGCCGTGGAACTGGCGCTGGCCTCGGCCACCAAAAAACTCTACAAGGGCGACGTGGACATCCGCGTGGCCATGGACCCGGACACCGGCGCCTACGAAACCTTCCGCCGCTGGTTGGTCGTGCCCGATGAGGCCGGCTTGCAGAACCCGGACGCCGAAGAGTTGCTCACCGATGCCCGCGACGAACTCGCCGACATCGAAGAGGGCGACTTCATCGAAAAGCCGGTGGAAAGCGTGCCGATCGGCCGCATTGGCGCCATGGCCGCCAAGCAGGTGATCCTGCAGAAGATCCGTGACGCCGAGCGCGAAATGCTGCTCAACGATTTCATGTCGCGCGGCGACAAGATCTTCGTCGGTACGGTCAAGCGGATGGACAAGGGCGACCTTATCGTCGAGAGCGGCCGGGTGGAAGGCCGCCTCAAGCGCGGCGAGATGATCCCGAAAGAGAACTTCCGCACCGGCGACCGCGTGCGCGCCATGATCATGGACGTGGACCTGACGCTGCGCGGCGCACCCATCCTGCTGTCGCGCTCCGCGCCGTCCTTCATGATCGAACTGTTCCGCCAGGAAGTGCCCGAGATTGAACAAGGCCTGCTGGAGATCAAGACCTGCGCCCGCGACCCAGGCTCGCGCGCCAAGATCGCCGTGCACACCAACGATCGACGCATCGACCCCATCGGCACCTGCGTCGGTGTGCGTGGATCGCGCGTCAACGGCGTGACCAACGAACTCGCCGGCGAGCGTGTGGACATCGTGTTGTGGTCGGAAGATCCCGCCCAGTTCGTCATTGGCGCGCTGGCCCCTGCCAACGTTGTCTCCATCGTGGTTGACGAAGAGCGCCACGCCATGGACGTGGTGGTTGACGAAGAAAACCTCGCCATCGCCATTGGCCGTGGTGGCCAGAACGTTCGCCTGGCGTCCGAGCTCACCGGCTGGCGCATCAACATCATGACGGCCGACGAGTCGGCCCAGAAGCAGGCCGAAGAGGCCGACGGCATCCGCAAGATCTTCATGGCCAAGCTCGACGTGGACCAGGAGATCGCCGACATCCTGATCGAAGAGGGCTTCACCAGCCTCGAAGAAGTGGCTTATGTGCCGCTGCAGGAAATGCTGGAGATCGAGTCTTTTGACGAAGACACGGTCAATGAGCTGCGCACCCGCGCCAAGGATGCCTTGCTGACCATGGAAATCGCTCGCGAAGAAAGCGTCGAAGAAGTTTCGCAAGACTTGCGCGACCTCGAAGGCGTGACCCCGGAGCTGATCGCCAAGCTGGCCGACGGCGGCATCCACACCCGCGACGAGTTGGCCGATCTGGCCACCGACGAGCTCACCGACATCACCGCACAGACGCCTGAAGAGGCCACCGCGCTGATCATGCTGGCACGCGCTCACTGGTTCACCGGTGACGAAGCGCAATCCACGACCTGACCAGCGGAGGCCCATCGGAGAATAGAGACCTATGACAAGTACCACCGTCGCCGAACTGGCTGCCGAGCTGAACAAGCCCACCACCGTCCTGCTGGAGCAACTCTCCGCAGCGGGCGTGCCCAAGTCGTCCGGGACCGATCCGGTCACCGAATCCGACAAGCAATCGTTGCTGGGCCATCTCAAGGCCAGCCACGGCACAGCCGGCGGCGAGCGCAAGAAGATCACCTTGGTGAAGAAATCGACCTCCGAGATCAAGCAGGCCGACTCCACCGGGCGCGCCCGCACGATCCAGGTGGAAGTGCGCAAGAAGCGCACCTTCATCAAGCGCGATGACGAAGTGGCCGTGCCCGAAGCGGCCGAAGAGCCTGTGGTGGCTGCGCCAGTGATCGACACCGAAGAACTGGCCCGCCGCGAGGAAGATGCACGACGCCAGGCCGAGCTGCTGCGCCGCCAGGAGGAAGAGTTCAACGAGAAGCGCCAAGCCCGCGAGGCAGAAGAAGCCCGTCAGGCGCAGGCCATCGTCGAGCAGGAACGTGCTGCCGCGGCCGCTGCCGATGCGGCCGAAGCCGCCGCCCGCGCTGCCGCCGAAGCCGCTTCGCCCGAAGGCATTGCTGAAGCCATTGCGGCCCGCACCGCCAAGGACGCCAAGGCCAAAACCGACACCCTGGAGCGGGATTCTGCGGCTCGGGTGATCGCAGACCGCAATGCCGAAAGCAAACGTGCCGACGACCTGCGTGCGCAGGATCTGGTCGAGCGCCGCCGCAAGGCTGAGGCCGAAGCCGCCAACATCCGCGCCATGATGTCGGCGCCTGCCAAGACGCTGGTGGCCAAGAAGCCCGAGCCGACCCCGGTGGTCGATCCGAAGGCCGGCATCAAGGGCACGCTGCACAAGCCTGCCGGCACGCCCGGCAAGCCCGCCACGACCACTGGCGCAGCCACGGCTGGCGTGGCTGGGAAGAAAGAGATCAAGTCCGAGAACCTGTCTTCCACCTGGAAAGACGACGCGGCCAAGAAAAAAGAAATCAAGACGCGTGGCGACACCAGCGCAGGGCGCTCGACCAACTGGCGCGGAGGCCCGCGCGGTCGCCGCGACTCGCGCGATTCGCGCGACACCGGCGCCAGCAACTTCGTGGCGCCGACGGAAGTCAAGGTCATTGAAGTGCACGTGCCGGAGACCATCACGGTCGCCGAGCTCGCGCACAAGATGAGTCTGAAATCGTCCGAGGTCATCAAGCAGTTGATGAAGCTTGGCCAGATGGTGACCATCAACCAGCCGCTGGACCAGGACACCGCCATGATCGTGGTGGAAGAGCTGGGCCACAAGGCCGTGGTGGCTGCGCTGGATGATCCGGAAGCCTTTGCCGACGACGAGACCTCGCAGCAGGAACATGAGTTGCTGCCCCGTGCACCTGTCGTCACTGTCATGGGCCACGTGGACCACGGCAAGACCTCGTTGCTGGACTACATCCGGCGCGCCAAAGTGGCCGCAGGCGAAGCTGGCGGCATCACGCAGCACATCGGGGCGTACCACGTCGAAACCGAGCGCGGCATGATTTCCTTCCTCGACACCCCAGGTCACGAGGCGTTCACCGCCATGCGTGCCCGCGGTGCCCAGGCCACCGACATCGTCATCCTTGTTTGCGCAGCCGACGACGGTGTGATGCCGCAGACCAAGGAAGCCATCAAACACGCCAAGGCGGCGGGTGTTCCCATCGTCGTGGCCCTGACCAAGATCGACAAGCCGGGCATCAACCTGGAAAAGGTCCGATCCGAGCTCGTGGCCGAAGAAGTCGTGCCTGAAGAGTTCGGTGGTGACGTGCCTTTTGTGGGCGTGTCTGCCAAGACCGGTGTCGGCATCGACGCGCTGCTGGAACAGGTGCTGTTGCAAGCCGAAGTGCTGGAACTCAAGGCACCGGTGGATTCCATGGCCAAGGGCCTGGTGATCGAAGCCCGTCTGGACAAGGGTCGTGGTGCTGTGGCCACGGTGCTTGTGCAGAGCGGCACGCTCAAGACCGGCGACGTGGTGCTGGTGGGTCAAACCTCGGGCCGTGTGCGCGCCATGCTGGACGAGAACGGCAAGCCGATCAAGTCGGCAGGCCCATCGATCCCGGTGGAGATCCAGGGTCTGTCGGAAGTGCCACAGGCCGGCGACGACTTCATGGTGATGACCGACGAGCGCCGTGCGCGCGAAATCGCCACCTACCGTGCCGGCAAGTTCCGCAACACCAAGCTGGCCCGCCAGCAAGCCGCCAAGCTGGAGAACATGTTCTCCGACATGTCGGCCGGCGAAGTCAAGTTGCTGCCCATCATCGTCAAGTCCGATGTACAGGGTTCGCAGGAAGCGCTGGCCCAGTCGCTGCTCAAGCTCTCGACCGACGAGGTCAAGGTGCAGCTGGTGTTTGCGGGCGTCGGTGGCATCAGCGAGTCCGACGTGAACCTGGCCATTGCCTCCAAGGCGGTGATCATCGGCTTCAACGTGCGCGCCGACGTGGGCGCACGCAAGCTGGCCGAAGGCAACGATGTGGACCTCCGTTACTACAACATCATTTACGACGCCGTCGATGAGTTGAAAGCGGCCATGTCGGGCATGCTGGCACCCGAGAAGCGCGAAGAGGTCATCGGTTCGGCCGAGATCCGCACGGTGTTCGTGGCCACCAAGATCGGCACGATTGCCGGTTGTATGGTCACGGCTGGCCAGGTCACCCGCAGCGCGCATTTCCGCCTGCTGCGCGACAACGTGGTCATCTACACCGGCGAGATCGACACCCTCAAGCGCCTCAAGGACGACGTGCGCGAAGTCAAAGAGGGCTTCGAGTGCGGTATCAAGCTGAAGAACTACAACGACATCAAAGAAGGCGACCAGCTCGAATTCTTCGAGGTCAAGGAAGTGGCGCGCACGCTGTAAACCATGCCTCGCAAAGCTTCATCCGTTCCCAACCGCGGTTTCCGCGTGGCCGACCAGATCCAGCGGGATCTGGCCGAGCTGATCGCGCGCGAGTTGAAAGACCGGCGGGTGGGCATGGTCACGATCAACGCGGTCGAGGTCACGCCCGATTACGCGCACGCCAAGGTCTTCTTCAGCTTGCTCACAGGTGATCCTGCGGAAACGCTGGAAGGTCTCAACGCTGCGGCGGGTTTCCTGCGCAGCGGCCTGTTCAAGCGCCTGCACATCCACACCGTGCCCACACTGCACTTCGTGTTCGACCGCACCACCGAGCGTGCAGCCGACATGAACGCCTTGATTTCCAAGGCGGTTTCCTCTCGTTCAAAGGAAGAGTGAAGATGCACGCGCCACGCACGAGGGTGCAACGGCGCCCTGTGCATGGGGTGCTGTTGCTCGACAAACCGCTGGGTCTCTCCAGCAACCAGGCCTTGCAAAAGGCCAAGTGGTTGCTTCGCGCCGAAAAGGCGGGCCACACCGGCACGCTGGATCCTTTGGCCAGCGGTGTGTTGCCGCTGTGCTTTGGTGCCGCCACCAAATTCAGCCAGATCCACCTGGACGCTGACAAGACCTACGAGACCGTGGTTCGCCTGGGCGTGAAAACCAGCACCGGCGACGCCGAGGGCGAGGTGATCCAGACCCGCGATGTGGATTGCACACCTGGACAGGTGGTCGAGGTGCTGGACCGTTTCATGGGGCCGATCGCCCAGGTGCCTCCTATGCACAGTGCGTTGAAGAGGGACGGCAAACCACTTTACGAATACGCCCGCCAGGGTGAGACGGTGGAGCGCGAGGCGCGCCACGTGATCATTCACGACCTGGACCTGCTGGACATGCAGCTGCAAGGTGACACACCGTTTCTGCGCCTGCGCGTGCGTTGCAGCAAGGGCACATACATCCGAACGCTGGGTGAAGACATTGCCGAGGCCTTGGGTTGTGGCGGCCACTTGAGCATGCTGCGCCGAATCGAGACCGGTCCCTTCGAGGCATCGCAGTGCATCACGCTCGACGCACTCGAAGCGCTGGACGAGCACGAGCGCATGGCGTTGTTGTTGCCCGTACAAAGCTTGCTGGGCGGACATGAGTCCGTCACGCTGGAAGCCGAGGATGCGGGGCGCTTCCTCAGTGGCGTACGCCGCCGCGGCGCCTGGCCAGACCTGGAACGCGTGGCCGTGTTCGGCCCGTTGCCTGCGGTCGATGAACCGTTCTCACATGAAGCCGTGCTGCTGGGCAGCGCGCACACCCAAGCGGGTGAACTGATCCCGGGGCGGCTGCTGAGCCCCATCGAAATACAGCAAATCCTGGAAACCTCACCGGAACTCGCATCATGAGCAAACAAATCCGCAACATCGCCATCATTGCCCACGTTGACCATGGCAAAACCACCATGGTTGACCAGCTGCTTCGCCAGTCGGGCACCTTCGCCGAGCACGAGAAAATCGTCGACACGGTGATGGACAACAACGCCATCGAACGCGAGCGGGGCATCACCATCCTGGCCAAGAACTGCGCCGTGAGCTGGGAAGGCACGCACATCAACATCGTCGACACCCCCGGCCACGCGGACTTCGGTGGTGAAGTCGAGCGTGCGCTGTCCATGGTGGACGGTGTGGTGCTGCTGATTGACGCGCAGGAAGGCCCGATGCCGCAGACGCGCTTTGTGACCAAGAAAGCGCTGGCCCTGGGCCTGAAGCCCATCGTGGTGGTGAACAAGGTCGACAAGCCAGGCGCACGCCCCGACGCCGTGATCAACGCTGCGTTTGATCTGTTCGACAAGCTGGGCGCCAACGACGAGCAGCTGGACTTCCCCGTGGTGTACGCATCCGGCATCAACGGCTGGACTTCGCTGGTCGAAGGCGCGCCGGGCGAGCAGTGGGGCCCTGACATGTCGGCCCTGTTCAACACCGTGCTCAAGCACGTGAAGCCGCAGGACGGTGACCCGGCAGCGCCGCTGCAGCTGCAGGTTTCCGCGCTGGACTTCTCCACCTTCGTCGGCCGCATCGGCGTGGGCCGCATCAGCCAGGGCACGATCAAGCCCAACATGGACGTGGTGGTGATGGAGGGGGTGGACGGCAAGGTCGTCAAGGGCCGTGTCAACCAGGTTCTGAAGTTCCAGGGCCTGGACCGCGTGCAGGTGACCGAAGCTGGCCCGGGCGACATCGTCCTGATCAACGGCATTCCCGACATCGGTATTGGCGTGACCGTGACCGATCCGCTGACGCCGGCTCCGCTGCCCATGCTGAAGATCGACGAGCCGACGCTGACCATGAACTTCTGCGTGAACACCAGCCCGCTGGCTGGCCGCGAAGGCAAGTACGTGACCAGCCGCCAGATCTGGGACCGCCTGCAGAAGGAACTGCAGCACAACGTGGCCCTGCGCGTGAAGGAAACCGACGAAGACGGCATCTTCGAAGTGATGGGCCGCGGTGAACTGCACCTGACGATCCTGCTGGAGAACATGCGCCGCGAAGGCTACGAACTTGCGGTGTCCAAGCCGCGCGTCGTCTTCCGCGACATCGACGGCGTGCGCCACGAGCCCATCGAGATGGTGACGGCCGACATCGAAGAGCAGCACCAGGGCGGTGTGATGCAGGCCCTTGGCGAGCGCAAAGGCGAACTGGCGAACATGGAGCCCGATGGCCGTGGCCGCGTGCGCCTGGAGTACCGCATTCCAGCGCGTGGCCTGATTGGTTTCACCAACGAATTCCTGAACCTGACGCGCGGCTCCGGCCTGATCGCCAACATCTTCGACGGCTACGAGCCGCACAAGGGCGACATCGCCAGCCGCAAGAACGGCGTGCTCATCTCCATGGACGATGGTGAAATCTTCACCTACGCCCTGGGCAAGCTCGACGACCGCGGCCGCATGTTTGTGCGCGCCGGCGACCCGGTGTACGAAGGCATGATTGTGGGTATCCACAACCGCGACAACGACCTGATCGTCAACGCCACCCGAACCAAGCAGCTCACCAACTTCCGCGTCAGCGGCAAGGAAGACGCGATCAAGATCACGCCACCGGTCGACCTCAACCTCGAGTACGGCGTGGAATTCATTGAAGACGACGAGCTGGTCGAAATCACGCCCAAGAGCGTGCGCCTGCGCAAGCGCTTCCTGAAGGAAAGCGACCGCAAGCGCGCAGCGAAGAGCTGATCCGGGCGGGCCGCGGTTCTGTGCTGCGGCTGCTGCGACCTGAACTGGCCATGCCTTTTCAAGCCCTGAACCGCCTGACGCACACCCAGGCGGTTTTTCTCATGCTGGCGGTCACGCTCATGTGGTCGATCGCTGGCGTGGTGTCGCGCCAGCTCGAATCGGCAGCGCGGTTCGAGGTCACGTTCTGGCGCAGCGCCTTCACCGCCCTGTCCTTGCTGGTCATCCTGCCCATCTGGCGACAGGTGGATCGCAGCCAGGGGCGGCTTGACGAGCGCCTTTCGAGTTCCACGCTGCGAGGCTGGCTCAAGCGCCATTGGGGCCTGATTCCCGAATCGTCGGCGTTCTGGATCTCGGGCGTGTGCTGGTCGGTGATGTTCACCGCCTTCATGCTGGCCCTGACCTTCACCAGCGTGGCGAACGTGCTGATCATCATGTCGATCGGTCCGCTGCTCACCGCATTGGTGGCGCGCATCTTCATCGGCCAAAAGCTGGCTACGCGCACCTGGCTGGCCATCCTTGCGGCCGGCGCCGGCATTGCCTACATGTATGGCAGCCAGTTCTTGCAGGCACTCACCCGGCCCGAGATCGACACGGGCGGCCTGCTGATAGGGTCACTCACCGCCTTGTGCGTGCCCATCGCCGGCGCCATCAACTGGACCGTCGTGCAGCGCAGCCAGACCCATGGCGAAAAGATCGACCTCGTGCCTTCCGTGCTGCTCGGTGCCGTGATTTCCTCGCTGCTCACGCTGCCGTTCGCGCTCCCCTTTGCGGCCACCGCGAACGATGTCGCCTGGCTGGCCATGCTGGGTCTGGTGCAACTGGCGATTCCCTGCGCGTTGTCGGTGGTGTGCGCGCGCGTGCTCAAGGCGCCAGAAGTGTCGCTGCTGGCCCTGCTCGAGGTGATCTTCGGCATCCTGCTCGCCTGGATCTGGGCCAACGAAGTCCCGGGAACCGAAGTGCTGCGTGGTGGCAGCCTGGTGATCGGTGCCCTGGTGATCAACGAGCTGCTGGGCTGGCGTTCCCGTGCGGGTTCGCCGCGCATCCATACCGTCGATCAGCGCCCACAATGAACCTTCTTCCGGAAGAACAACGATGAACGCCCCTGTGCCCGAGACCCTCGTCATTGCCGAAGTGCTGGGCCGTGTCGGCTGCATCACGCTCAACCGCCCCAAGGCCCTCAATGCCCTGTCGCTGGAGATGATCCGCAGCATCACGCAGGCTTTGGAGGCCTGGCGCGATGATGATCAAGTGCAGGCGGTCGCGATCCGGGGCGTGAACAAGGAGGGGCCGTTCGGCAGTTTCTGCGCGGGCGGTGACATCCGCTACTTCCACCAGGCCGCACTCTCGGGCGACGCGTCGCTGGAGGACTTCTTCACCGAAGAGTACGCCCTCAACCACCTGATCCACACCTACCGCAAGCCCTACATTGCCTTCATGGACGGCATCGTCATGGGCGGTGGCATGGGTATCAGCCAAGGCGCAAGTCTGCGAATCGTCACCGAGCGCAGCAAGCTCGCCATGCCCGAGACCCACATTGGCCTGTTCCCCGATGTGGGCGGCGGGTACTTCCTGAGCCGTTGCCCCGGCCGGTTGGGTGAGTACCTTGCGCTCACGGGCCAGGTGCTGGGAGGGCGCGATGCCATGGCTGCTGGCCTGGCCGACGGCTTCATCGATTCCGGCCGTCTTGCAGGGTTGTGGAACTCGCTCGCACAAACCCCGTTTGAAAACGGCGCAGCGGTGGAGCGCTGGTGCGCCAGCCATTTGAGCATCACGGTGGCCTCGGGCAGCTGGCCCGCGAAGGACATCGACCGCGTGTTCGGTTTGCCCGACGTGCACGCCATCATCTCCACGCTGGAGTCGGACGACAGCGAATGGGCCAAGGCCACCGCAGCCACGCTGCGTCACCGTTCCCCGCTGATGCTGCACGTGGTGCTGGAGCAGGTGCGCCGCGCGCGCGGCCTCGGCCTGGCCGACAACCTGCGCATGGAGCGCGGCATGGTCTACCGCTGCTTCCATTTGCGCCCGGGCGCCGACAGCGAAACCGTGGAAGGCATCCGTGCGTTGGCGGTCGACAAAGACCACCAGCCGCGCTGGAACCCCGAGCGCATCGAAGACGTGGGAAGAGGGCAGGTGGCCGCGTTTTTTGAGAGCCCGTGGGCTGCGGACGCGCATCCGCTCCAGCACCTGCGCTGAAGCTGCAGCGCAGCCTCAGCGGTTGCGCGACTTCATGGCGCGGTCCACCTCGCGCTTGCCTTCACGATCCTTGATGGTGTCGCGCTTGTCGTGCTCGGCCTTGCCCTTGGCCAGCGCCAGATCGCATTTCACTTTGCCGTTCTTCCAGTGCAGGTTGAGCGGCACGAGCGTGTAGCCCTTTTGCTCGACCTTCCCGATGAGGCGGCGGATTTCATCCTTGTGCAGCAGCAGTTTTTTGGTGCGCACCGAGTCCGGGCTGATGTGGGTGGACGCTGTGTGCAGCGCATTGATCTGACAACCAATGAGGAAGAGCTCGCCGGTGCGGATGACCACATAGCCATCGGTGAGCTGCACCTTGCCTTCGCGCAGGGCTTTCACTTCCCAGCCTTCGAGCACCATGCCGGCTTCAAAACGCTCCTCGATGGCGTAATTGAAGAACGCCTTCTTGTTGTCGGCGATGCGGCTGTCGAGGCCCTTGGTGGGAGTTGCTTTGCTGATTTTGGTGGCCATGACGCGCGAGGTGCGGCCGTTTCAGGCCAATACAATGCAGTGGATTGTATGAAAACGATTCACAAGTCCGTCCTGCTCTCCCACAGCGCCCATGAAATGTTCGCGCTGGTCACCAACATCGAGCACTACCCTCAGTTCCTGCCGTGGTGCGATCACGGCGAAGTGCTGGAACTCAAGGACGACGGCATGCTCGCGCGCGTGGGCATGGCCATCAGCGGATTGCGCCAGAGTTTCACCACCCGCAACACCCACGAGAGCGACCGCAAGGTGCTCATGGAGCTGGTCGACGGACCTTTCTCCCAGCTCGATGGTGTCTGGGCATTCACACCGTTGGGCGACGGCTCACTGCGCGCGTGCAAGGTGGAGTTCACGCTGAGCTACGGTTTCTCCAGCAGCACCCTGGCCGCGCTGGTGGGCCCGGTGTTCGACAAGATCGCCGGCAACCTGGTGGACGCGTTTGTCAAACGCGCCGACCAGGTGTACGGCACCGACTGAGCGCGGCATGCAGATCACCTTGGTGTTTTCGCCGGCCCCGCGCCAGGTGCTGGAGCTCACGGTGCAGGTCGATGAAGCTTGCACGGCTCAACGGGCGCTCGAACAGGCAGGCTGGCTGAAGGCGTACCCCGATCTCGGCACGCCGGCCCTCACGCTGGGCGTGTGGGGACGCCGTGCAGGGCGGGAGCACGTGTTGCGCGAAGGCGATCGGCTGGAGGTCTACCGGTCGTTGCGTGTCGACCCCAAGGTTGCGCGTCGCGAGCGCTTCGTGGGGCAAGGCGCCCGGGGCACGGGTCTGTTT
The DNA here is from genome assembly GCA_013823505.1 of Polaromonas sp. Next base: position 70,120 of record PNMH01000004.1, read on the forward strand.
GCGCGAAGAAAAGCCGGCTCCAAGGCCGGCTACTGAAATCTTTCAGCTCGGGGGGGTGATCACTGCTTCGGCAGCGGTCCGCAGTCGCTCTTGATGATGCCTTCCATGCGCTGGGTCTCGGCCGCCTTGGCCTTGTCGTCCATGATCTCGCGCTCGCCCTTGGCATTGGTGGTCGCCAGACGCACGCCGGAGTCCATGGTGATCTTGGCCTTGCGCGCACGCTCGCAGTTGTCGGCGCGTGCCTTGGCCACGCGCTCCATCTCGGCTTTCTTCTTGGCCTCTTCGGCCTGCTCGGCCTGTTTCTTCTTGGCTTCCAGTTCGTTGTCGCGGGCGGGGATTTGCGGCGCGGCTGGCGCTGCGGTGGTCGCGGGCGCTGCTGCAGGCTCGGCGACCGGTGCAGGCAGCGTCATGCCCGAACCGGGTTTCCTGAGAATGCTCTTGTCGGGGATGCTGGCCGGTGGCGGGGTGTCGCTGAACACCTTGCGACCCGTGCCGTCGATCCATTGCCATTGGGCCATGGCGGCAGAGCTGCAGGCGAGCAGCAGGCCCATCAACAAGGGGGCGCGCCAGGACAGTTTGAGGGTGGAGGCTTGTGACATTTCGCGAGTTTAGCCCTGAGTTTCCGGGCAGTCCTGCTCCGTGGAGGCACAGCGCCGCACCAGCAGACGCAGCGGTGGCTTTTCCGCACTGAGCGGTCAAGCCAGCGCCTTCCCATACCCGGGTTTGCCCGCAGGGCGGGCGGCTACAATCGACGCTTTTGGAGCTTTCCCATGCGCCTACTCGGCAAAGCGCTCACCTTCGACGACGTGTTGCTGGTGCCAGCGTACTCCCAGGTCCTGCCCAAGGACACCTCTCTCGCCACCCAGTTTTCCCGCAACATCCAGCTCAACCTGCCCTTGGTCTCTGCGGCCATGGACACGGTCACCGAAGCCCGTCTGGCGATTGCCATTGCCCAGGAAGGCGGCATCGGCATCATCCACAAGAACCTCACGCCGCAAGAGCAGGCGGCCCAAGTGGCCAAGGTCAAGCGCTACGAGTCGGGCGTGTTGCGCGACCCGGTGGTGATCTCGCCCTCGACCACGATTCGCCAGGTCATGAAGCTCTCGGACGAGCTCGGCATTTCCGGTTTCCCGGTGGTTGAAGCTGGCCGCGTGGTCGGTATCGTCACAGGTCGCGACCTGCGTTTCGAGACCCGCTACGACCTGCCGGTGAGCGAAATCATGACGCCGCGCGAGCGCCTGATCACCATGCCCGACGGCACCACGCCGGCAGAGGCCAAGACCCTGCTCAACAAGCACAAGCTGGAGCGCCTGCTGCTGGTCAACGACGGCTTTGAGCTCAAGGGCCTGATCACGGTGAAAGACATCACCAAACAGCTCAACTTCCCCAACGCCGCGCGCGACCCGTCGGGCCGCCTGCGCGTGGGCGCCGCCGTGGGCGTGGGCGAGGGCACCGAAGAGCGCGTGGAAGCGTTGGTCAAAGCCGGTGTCGACGCCATCGTGGTCGACACCGCGCACGGCCACAGCAAGGGCGTGATCGACCGTGTGCGCTGGGTCAAGCAGAACTACCCGCAGATCGACGTGATCGGCGGCAACATCGCCACCGGTGGTGCTGCCATGGCGCTGGTTGAGGCGGGTGCCGATGCGGTCAAGGTCGGCATCGGCCCAGGCTCCATCTGCACCACCCGCATCGTCGCCGGTGTCGGTGTGCCGCAGATCATGGCCATCGACAGTGTGGCCACCGCGTTGCAGGGCACGGGCGTTCCAATGATTGCCGACGGTGGCATTCGCTACAGCGGTGACATCGCCAAGGCCATCGCCGCTGGCGCCAACACCGTGATGATGGGTGGCATGTTCGCCGGCACCGAAGAGTCGCCGGGCGAGATCGTGCTCTACCAGGGCCGCAGCTACAAGGGCTACCGCGGCATGGGCTCCATTGGTGCCATGCAGCAGGGCAGCGCCGACCGCTACTTCCAGGAAAGCAGCACCGGCAACCCCAACGCCGACAAGTTGGTGCCCGAAGGCATTGAAGGCCGTGTGCCCTACAAGGGTTCGGTCGTGTCCATCATCTTCCAGATGGCCGGCGGCCTGCGCGCGGCCATGGGTTACTGCGGTTGCCCCAGCATCGAACACATGCGCCACAAGGCGGAGTTCGTCGAGATCACCTCGGCCGGCATCCGCGAAAGCCACGTGCACGACGTGCAGATCACCAAAGAAGCGCCGAACTACAGAGCAGACTGAGCGCCCAAGCGCCCGCGGCCGTCCTGATGGACGGCCTTTTTGCTTTCTGAACAGCCCAACCAGTTATCACCATGCAGCACCAGAAAATCCTCATCCTCGATTTCGGTTCCCAGGTCACCCAGCTGATTGCCCGCCGCGTGCGCGAGGCGCACGTGTACTGCGAAGTGCATCCCTGCGACGTGAGCAGCGACTGGGTGCGGGAGTTCGCCGCCGACGGCCAGCTCAAAGGCGTGATCCTCTCCGGCAGCCACGCCAGCGTCTACGAGGTGGACGACAAAGCACCTGATGCGGTCTATGAGCTGGGCATTCCGGTGCTCGGCATCTGCTACGGCATGCAGACCATGGCGCAGCAGCTCGGCGGCAAGGTGGAAGCCGGCAAAACCCGCGAGTTCGGCTACGCCGAGGTGCGCGCCCGCGGCCACACGGCCCTGCTCAAGGGCATCGAAGACTTCCACACCCCGGAAGGCTACGGCATGCTCAAGGTGTGGATGAGCCACGGCGACAAGGTCACCGAGCTGCCGCCCGGCTTCAAGCTCATGGCCAGCACCGACAGCTGCCCGATCGCCGGCATGGCCGACGAAGCACGCCATTTCTATGCCGTGCAGTTCCACCCAGAGGTCACGCACACCGTCCAGGGCCGGGCGCTGCTGGAGCGCTTCGTGCTCGACATCTGCGCCACGCGGGCCGACTGGGTGATGCGCGACCACATCGAAGAGGCGGTGCAGAAGATCCGCGAGCAGGTGGGTGACGAAGAGGTCATCCTCGGCCTGTCGGGCGGTGTGGATTCGTCGGTGGCCGCCGCGCTCATTCACCGCGCCATCGGCGACCAGCTCACTTGCGTGTTCGTCGACCACGGTCTGCTGCGCCTGAACGAGGGCGACATGGTGATGGACATGTTCGTTGGCAAGCTGCACGCCAAGGTGATCCGCGTGGACGCGGCCGACCAGTTCCTGGGCCACCTGGCCGGCGTGAGCGAACCGGAGGCCAAACGCAAGATCATCGGCCGCGAATTCGTCGAGGTTTTCAAGGCAGAAGCCGCCAAACTCATTTCAAGTGGTGCATCAACAAAAGGCGCCAAGTGGTTGGCACAAGGCACTATTTACCCGGATGTGATCGAATCCGGCGGCGCCAAGAGCAAGAAGGCCGTGACCATCAAGAGCCACCACAACGTGGGTGGTCTGCCCGAGCAACTGGGCCTGAAACTGCTGGAGCCGCTGCGCGATCTGTTCAAGGACGAAGTGCGCGAACTCGGCGTGGCCCTGGGTCTGCCGCACGACATGGTCTACCGCCACCCTTTCCCAGGCCCCGGGCTGGGCGTTCGCATCCTTGGCGAAGTGAAGAAGGAGTACGCGGATTTGCTGCGCCGGGCCGACGCGATCTTCATCGAAGAACTGCGCTCCACCATCGACCACCCCAGCGGCAAGAGCTGGTACGACCTCACCAGCCAGGCCTTCACCGTGTTCCTGCCGGTCAAGAGCGTGGGTGTCATGGGCGATGGCCGCACTTACGACTACGTGGTAGCGCTGCGCGCGGTGCAGACCAGCGACTTCATGACCGCCGACTGGGCTGAGCTGCCTTACGCGCTGCTCAAGAAAGTGTCCAGCCGCATCATCAACGAGGTGCGCGGCATCAACCGCGTGACCTACGACGTGAGCTCCAAGCCGCCGGCCACGATCGAGTGGGAGTGAGGTAACCGCCTCGTGGGCGAGCAGCTCGACCGCCAGCTCGGCCTGCTGCGTTCGCTGCTGGTCTACCGGGCGATACCGTGGCGCGGCATGCAGTTGCGGCGGTTCTACCGGCGTTTTTTGCCACCCCAAGGGTTGGCGTTTGACGTGGGAGCGCACGCCGGCAACCGGGTGGCTGCGTTTCGCCAGCTGGGCGCGCGGGTGGTGGCGCTGGAGCCGCAGGCCGATTTTTTGCACCTGCTTCAGCGGCGCTTCGGCGCTGATTCTCAAGTGACCTTGCTGCCTCAGGCGCTGGGCCGTGCGCCGGGTCAGGCGCGTTTGATGGCCAGTCCGCGCACGCCCACGGTGGCCACACTCTCCAGCGACTTCGTTGAACGCGCAGGAGCGGCGCCGTCGTTTCGCGGCGTGCAGTGGCTGGCGGGGCCAATGGTGGAGGTGACCACGCTGGACGCCTTGATCGCCACACACGGCGTTCCCGACTTCGTGAAGATCGACGTGGAAGGCTTCGAGCTGGAGGTTCTCATGGGACTGAGCCAGCCGGTGCCCGCGGTTTCATTCGAGTTCGTGCCGGCGGTGCGCGATGTGGCCCTGGGTTGCGTCGACCGGCTGGAGACCCTGGCAGGCGTTGGGCGCTACTGGTACGCCGTGTCGCTGGGTGAACGGCTGCGCCTCTTGCAGCCGGAGGGCGAGGCGGCCGACGCCATGCGCACCTGGCTGCGCGCCATGCCGACCGATGGCCCGTCGGGCGACGTGCACGCCTGGCTGGCGCCTTGATGTCAGGAGCCAGGCGGCGAATGGTCCGTTGATGTGGCCGCGCCCGGTGGGTGGGCCACATGCTCGATGCCCAGGGCTTCGTGGGCAGCTGGCGCATCGAAGGCGTTCAGAAAGACCGAGGTCAGTCTGGGCATGGTCCCCAGCGCCTTGGCCGGTGGCGTGAGGCCGGGCACAAAGCCGCTGCCCAACAGGCGTTGCAACAGCGCGGGATCGTCGGCAACCACGTGCACCGGCACGTCCCACGATGCGCCCTGACCACTCACCAAGGCCGGCGGCTGGTGGTCGCCCACGATGATCATCAACAGGGCATGGGGCGCCCGATGGCGCAGGTAATCCGCCATCCACGTGTGCTGGTACCGCATGCTCTGGAGGTAGGGCAGGAGGGGCTGCCGCAGCGAGGCATCGACGGCCTGTGCATCCGCCACCTCGGCGGGCTTGTAGGCGTCGGCTGTGGTCAAAGTGGGCCAATCGGTCACCAGCGGCGCGAGCGGATGGAAAGGGGCATGGGTGCTGGTGGTGGGGAACACGACCAGGCGCGGCGGGCGTGCCACCGTGCGGTCGAGTTCCTGCGCCTGCAACAGCGCCATGGCGGCCTGGTCCGGGATGCGCCAGTAGCCGAAGTCAAGGCCCCGGTAGCCGATGCCGGCATCGTTGGCCAGGCGGTCGAAGCCGTAAAAGGCGCCTTCGGGCCAGGGCTGCTTGAGGCCGGGCATCCACCCCACCGTGCGGTAGCCATGGCGGGCGAAATGGCGCACCAGCGTGGGCCGCTGGCTGGTCATCAGGAGGTCGTTGTCGGCTGGGTCGGAGGTGTCCACACCACTGAGCAGCGCGGCGTGTGACAGCCAGGACGAGCCGCCGAAGGTGGGCGCCGTCACGCGGGCCGAGACCACGAAGCGGCCGCTGGACTCGATGGCCTGCGCCAGCTCGGCGCGTGGCGCTTGCAGCGCGGCGGCCTGCGCGGCGTCGTCGAAGGTGATGGCGCCGTAAGACTCGGCAAACACCAGCAGCACATCGGCCGGACCTTTGGCGCCGACCAGACCGGACAGGTCGCCGTCAAACGCGGGGCTAGGCCCCAGCGCGGCGCGCGTCCGCCCTGGCAGCCACACCTGGGCCAGCAGCTGGCCCTGCTGCACCAGCGTCGGGGTGATGGGCAGCGAGAAAAACCAGCGCGTGTCGCGCTGGTCCGGCACGTAGGCGGAAAAAATCAGCGTGCAGGCCGCTGCACCCGACAGCAGCCAGGGCCGTGGGCGTTCCCAGGCGAGGCTCAGAGCCAGCGCGACGATGGCGCGGCGCACGATCCAGCCGAGCAGCAGCGTGCCGATGAGCAGCGCCAGCACGACCGCCGCCACTTGCCAGGCGGGCCAGGACTGTGCGGCCACGCGCAGCAACTCGCCCGCGTGGCGACCGTCCCAGTAGAGGTTGATCGGGCGTCCCATCACGGCGGGCGCGGTGACGTTGGCGTACCGCACCAGCACCAGGGCCACGAAGCCCACGGTCCAGAGCCAGGCGGAGCGGGACGACAGCCCGCCGCGCCGGGCCACCCAGGCCATCAGCACCACCACGCCCAGGCACAGCTCGAACGACAGGCGCGGCATGTAGGCCACGCCGAAACCGGGCCAGCGGTTCTCGAACGTGAGCAGCGTGTTGAGCAGCCCGAAGGCGAGCGCGAAACGCAGCAGCCAGCCCAGCGCCGATGGCGCAGCTTCCTGCGCCGACCTCACTTGCGCACGGCCTCGAATTCAATGATGAGGGGGATCTCGTCGCCGACCCAGCCGTTGGCCACTGCGTAGTTCATGCCGTAGGCGCTGCGCTTGAAACTGCCACGCGCAGACACGCCCATCACATAGGGCTTGCCCAGCGGTCCACCCAGCGGGGACTCGGCGCTCTTGTTCCAGGTGGCCTGCAAGGTGAGCGGCTGCGACTTGCCCAGCAGTTCAAGCTGGCCGCTGATGTCGAAGGTTTTGTCGCCGGTGCGTTTGGCGCTGGTGGCTGTGAACACCATCTTCGGAAACTCGCCGCTGTTCAGAAAATCCGGGCCCTTGAGGTGGTCGTCGCGTTTGCGCTGGTTGCTGAACACGCTGGCGGTTTCGACCTCGATGCGCACTTCGGACAGCGTGGCCGTGGCTTCGTCAAACCGGTAGCTGCCGCGCGCCGAGCGGAACATGCCGAGCACCTTGGCGTAGCCGATGTGATCAACCAGAAAGGCCACGGTGGTGTGCTCGGGGTCGAGTTCGTAGCGGGCTGCCTGGGCATGGGCCGTGCTCATCAGCAGCGGGGAACTGGTCGCGAAGGCCGTCCAGACGATGGCGGTTTTCAGCAGGTGGGCACGCATGGTTCAGGTCTCCAGTGGGGTGGGGCGCTGCCGCGCCAGGGTTCGCACGTCGATGGCGAAAGACAGGGTCAACAAGGCCAGGCTGACCGCGGCCAGCGCGTTGGCCAGCAGCGGAGGCACGATGGGCCCGAGGCAGACGATCAGGGTGGTGATCTGCACCACGCACACGGTCTGGCGCCGCTTGCTGGGCGGCAAAGGGCCGTTCAACCAGGGCCAGATGAAGGCCGCCCCCACGAAGGCATACCGCATGAGTCCTGAAGCCAGGATCCATGGACCCGCCTGTCCGGCCTGCACCACCAGCGCACACAGCACCAGGGTGAAGGCGGCGTCGGTCTCCATGTCGAAGCGGGCGCCAAACGCGCTCGCCAGGCCGCTGCGTCGCGCCAGTGCGCCGTCCACCGCGTCGAGCAGGGCGGTGAGCGTGGCCGCGACCACGAGCCACCAGGCGGCGGCGTCCAGTGGCGTGCGTGGCAGCACTTCACCAACCAGCGCCGCCATCAAGGCCATCGCCCCCAGGCGCACCAGCGTCACCCGGTTGGCGGGGCCAAAGCGTGCATGCGGATGGGCGCCCAGACCGCGCCACACCAGCCACACAGCGGCAGCGAAAACCAAACCAGCCTTGGCAGCGTAGTCGAGACCCAGGTCTGCCCCAACCGCCAGCGACACGGCCATGACCAGCACCAGGGCGGCCGCCACCGCCAGGTCGCGCGCGGCGTCACGCGCCAGACCCTGGCGGTCTGCGATGTCCTGACGGGGCTGGGGCGTAAAGGCGGGGCTGCCTGCGGTTTTCATCGTCTGCAACATAAGATGACCGAGCGGGTCGAGGTGATCATGGCACGCACCCCACCTCCGACACGACATATCCCTTTTCGTTCATGGCATCGCCTTCGACCCCACTGACCATTTCCGCCCAGGCCTGCTGGACCATGGCGCCTGGCCGAGCCGAGATCCGCAGCGAAGCCTTGCCCGCCATGGCCGATGGTGAGGTTCGTGTGCGCACCCTGCACACCGGCGTGAGCCGGGGCACCGAAGGCCTGGTGTTTCGCGGCGAGGTTCCGGCCAGCGAGTCGCAGCGCATGCGCGCGCCGTTCCAGTCGGGCGAGTTCCCAGGCCCGGTGAAATACGGCTATGTGAATGTGGGCGTGGTGGAGGCCGGGCCCAACGATCTGCTGGGGCGAACCGTGTTCTGCCTGTACCCGCACCAGACGGTGTACCAGGTGCCGGCCCATGCCGTGGTGCCCTTGCCCGACGAGGTACCGCCCGCGCGGGCCGTGCTGGCGGCCAACCTGGAAACCGCCATCAACGCACTGTGGGACGCCTCACCGCGCCTGGGCGACCGCATCGCCGTGGTGGGCGGCGGCACGCTGGGCCTGCTGGTGGCCTGGCTGGCGGCGCGGCTGCCGGGCTGCGAGGTGCAGGTGGTCGATACCGAGGTCGGCCGAGCCGATGTGGCCCAGGCACTTGGCGCCGGCTTTTCTTTGCCAGCCGAAGCTCGCGCCGACGCCGACCTGGTGGTGCACACCAGCGGGCAGGGCGCAGGCCTGGCCACCGCGCTGCGGCTCGCCGCCTTTGAGGCCACCGTGCTCGAACTCAGCTGGTACGGCAGCCGCGCGGTGAGCGTGCCGCTGGGCGAGGCATTTCACTCGCAGCGCCTGACGCTCAAGAGCTCGCAGGTCGGCCATGTGGCCACACCGCAGCGCGGGCGCTGGAACCACCGCCGCCGGCTCGAACTCGCACTCTCTCTGCTCACCGACCCGGTGCTGGACCGCCTCATCACGCACAGCGCCCCGTTTCACGAATTGCCGACCGTGCTGGAGCGCCTCTCGACGGGCGCTGCCGACACGCTCTGCCACCGCATCGATTACCCCATCTGAACAAGAGAACCACCATGTACGCCGTCAACGTCAGAGACCATTTCATGATTGCCCACAGCTTCCAGGGCGAGGTCTTCGGGCCCGCCCAGCGCATGCACGGCGCCACCTACGTGGTGGATCTGGAGCTGCGTCGCGAGGCGCTGGACGCCGACGGCATCGTGGTCGACATCGGCTTGGCCACGCAGGTGCTGCGCGAGGAGCTCGCCGCGCTCAACTTCCGCAACCTCGACGAGGAACCCCAGTTCAAGGGCCGCAACACCACCACCGAATTTCTGGCCCGCCTGATCTTCGACCGGGTGGCCGTCCGCATGGCCGCTGGTGCGCTGGGCACCAACGCCCTGCCGTCTGCGCAGTCGGCCGGTGTGCAACACATGCGTGTCACGCTCAACGAATCGCACGTGGCCTGGGCCTCGTACGAGGGCGCCGTGCCGGTGCGCGCGCCCGCGTGAACGCCTGCTGCTTCCTGATCCCGGGCGACTGGAACACGCCCACCGGCGGTTTCACCTACGACCGGCGAATGGTGATCGCATTGCGCGAGGCGGGCTGGACGGTCGAGGTGTGTTGTCTCGAGGGGGCCTGGCCGCACCCAGGCGCCAGCGATCTCGCTGCCGCTGCAGGCTGCACCGCTTCGCTGCCCGACGGCACCCTGGTGGTGGCCGATGGCCTGGCCCTGGGTGCGCTGGCCGAGGTGGTCGCGCCACATGCCGAACGCCTGCGCTGGGTGGCGCTGGTGCACCACCCGCTGCACCTGGAAACCGGCTTGTCCGAGGCCGCGCGCCAGCATCTGCTGGCCAGTGAGACGCGGGCGCTGCGCCATGCTCGCCACGTGGTGGTGCCGAGCCGGGCCACCGCCAGCGACGTGGCCGCCATGGGCGTGCCGCCCGAGCGCATTGCCGTGGTCGAGCCCGGCACCGATACTGTGGCCGTCGCGTCCAGGCCACGGCCAGAAGGTCCGTTGCGCCTGCTCTGCGTGGCCACGCTCACAGCCCGCAAAGGCCACAACCTGCTGCTGCAGGCACTCGCCGGCCTCATGCAACTCGACTGGGAGCTGCACAACGTTGGCAGCGCCACACGTGATCCCGATACCGCGGCCCGCCTGTTCGCCCTGGCCGCACCGCTCGGCGACCGCGTGGTCTGGCACGGCGAGATGGACGCGAAGGCGCTGCAGGCGCACTACGCCGTGGCCGACGTGTTCGTGCTCGCCTCCTTGCACGAAGGTTTCGGCATGGTGATCACCGAGGCGCTGGCGCATGGGTTGCCGGTGGTGGCCAGCGACGGCGGAGCCCTGGCGCAAACGCTGCCGGCCGACGCCGGCCTGCAGGTGCCGGCGGGCGAGGTGGCCCCGCTGCAGGCGGCCCTGGCGCGCGTGCTGACCGACGCGACCCTGCGAGAACGGCTGGGCGCTGGCGCACGCGCTGCGTCCGGGCGGCTGGCGACCTGGCCGCAACAAGCCGCCCGTTTCGCGGCCGTGCTGGAAGGTGTCGAATGAGTTCGGCCAACTTCAGCGCCGACTGGCTGCAACTGCGCGAGCCGTTTGATGCGGCGGCGCGCGATGCCGCCGCTGGCGATCTGCAGCTTGTTGGCCGACTGGCCCCGCTGCGCAAGGGCCTGACCCGGCCCCTGCGCGTGATCGACCTGGCCTGCGGCACCGGCGCCAACCTGCGCTGGCTCGCACCCCGCCTGGGTGGAGCGCAGCAGTGGCTGGTGGTGGACCACGATGCAGATTTGTTGCGGTGCTGGCCCGAACGGCTGGCCACCGTGGCCGGAGCACAAACCGGTGCCGGCGTGGACCTGGATCAGTCGCTGTCTTTCGCCGGACCGGGGTTTGAGGCGCGCATCGTTCGCCAGCCGATGGACCTGATGGCCGGGCTCGAAACCCTGCCGTGGCAGGCGGCCGACCTCGTCACCGCGTCCGCGCTGCTGGATCTGGTGGGCACCGACTGGCTGCACCGGCTGGTGGCGGCCAGCGCGGCGTCGGGTGTGGCCCTGCTCATGAGCTTGAGCGTGGATGGCCGCCATGTCTGGGCGCCTGGAGACCCGGCGGACGCCACCGTGGGCAAACAGTTTGCCGAGCACCAGCGCCGCGACAAGGGACTCGGTCCCGCACTGGGCGCAGATGCCGTGGCCGAGCTGCGGCTAGCCCTGGAGTCAGCGGGCTACCGTGTGTTCACAGCCGCCAGCGACTGGTGGGTGGATGGAGGCGAGAGCCTGAGTGCGCTGTCATTGCAGTGCGCGCTGATTGATGGCATGGCGGCAGCGGCGGGTGAACAGGCGGGCACAACGGCGCAACCGGTCGAGGCCTGGCGGCGGCGCCGTCTGGCCATGGCGGCGCGCAGCCAGTTGCGCGTGGGCCACCTCGATCTGCTGGCACTGCCCTCCTAAGCCGAACGCAGCTCCAGGTCCCAGAGCATGTCCGGCCCCAGCGCGAGCGTGCGCGCCTTGGGGCGCGGGCAATCGGCCATCACCGCATGGGCGGGGGCCTGCAGGCCACGGCGCCCGTTGCCGATGAGCACCGGAGCCACCACCAGGTGCAGACGGTCGAGCGCGCCGGCGGTGAAAAACCGCGAGACGGTGATGCCGCCGCCTTCGACAAACAGAAGATGCAGGCCGCGTGCGGCCAGTGCGGTCACGATGCGTTGCGGGTGGTATCCCGCCTCGGTCTCCGAGGCCAGCAGTCCGTCCACCGCTAGCACCTCGGTGCGCGCATGGGCAGGCGCGAGGCGCGATCGGGCCTGCGCCGCGTGGCGGCCGTCACAGACCCACAGCGTGGGCGCCTGGCCATCGCGAAACACGCGCGAGAGGCCGTCCAGCCGCGCAGCGGGGTCCACCACGACACGCACCGGCTGCGGCCCGGGCACGCGCCGCGTGGTGAGTTGCGGGTTGTCGGTGGCCACCGTGCCGGCGCCCACCAGCACGGCGTCGCAGAGCGCGCGCAGGCGGTGCAGGTGCAGCAGGCAATGGGCGCCGTTGACGTAATAGGAGTCCCCCGTGGCGGTGGCCACGAAGCCGTCCAGGCTCTGTCCGAGCTGGGCCACCACCCAAGGGACCGGGCTTCCGAGTTGCCGCTGACGGGTGCGTGCATCCAGCAAAGGCTTGTACAGCTCGAACAGCGCGTTGGAGCGAGCGCCGATGGGTCCATCGACCGCCCAGCCGTTCTCGGAACAGTGGCTCAGCTGGGGCGAAGGCGCGCCGTCGCTTGCGCGCAGCAGCTGCAACCACAGACCGGACCAGTCCAGCGGCACGTCCGAGACGGGATCTTTGGTGGCTGAGGGAGGGTTCTGCACAGGGGTGAGCATCGAATCATCATCGCATCGGGAGCCGGCCGCGCCACTCAAAACCGGAATAGCCCTCGACTTGACGACCGGCCTCCGAGCGGGTCACTTCCAGCGGGGCGCGTAGTACGGATCGTCGCCATCGACGCCCTCGGAGGCGGCAGGCGCGCCCGCCGGCAACCAGGCCAGGCACAGCGCGATACCGATGCCGGTGAGCAGCAGCGGCAGCAGCGAAACCGGCGACACCGCCGACGCGCGCCACGCCCAAAGCACCGACACCCCGCAGACGGTGGCCACCATCAAGGCGAGCTGGGCCAGCAGCAGCGAACCACCCAGCGCCCCCCAGGCCGCCAGCCCGAGCGCGGCGATTGTCGCCAGCACGGCGGCGATCAGGCCGTTGCGCCGCCCCATGGCCCTTGTGCCCGGCGCCTTGAGCGCCATGGCCAGTGCGGCCAGCAACGTGCTGCCCAACGCCACCCAGGGCAGAACTTGCGCTCGTGACGTGGCTGGCCAGTCGAACCCCGGCCAGGAGGCCATGGTCAGCACCAGTCCGAGCGCCGATCCCAGCGCAGCCCAGCGCAGGCCGAGCCTGCGCAACAGCAGACTGACGACCACGGCCAGCACGAAGGGCAGGACCAAACTCTGAAAGGCAGGGTGGTTGGCGAAGGACATGGCCGCATCATCCCACCGCCACCCGGCTTTGCGGTGCGGGAATACACTGCGGCTCCCCGCCTGACGTTCGCCCGACCCAACGCCCCCAAGAGGCCCCCATGTACCTGCCGCCGCAGTTCGCCGCCAAAGACCCTGCCATCGCCCGCGAACTCATGCGCGCGCATCCCTTCGCCAGCCTGGTCTCCACCGACGATGCCGGTTTTCCTTTCGTCACACCACTGCCGCTGCATCTGGAGGAAGAAGCCGGCGGTCTGACCTTGCTGGGCCATGTGGCACGCCCCAACCCCCACGCGGGCTTCCTTCGTCAGAGAGACAACGCCCTGGTGGTGTTCCAGGGTCCGCAGGCGTACATGACGCCGCGCGTCTACCCCGACCTCACCCGCGTGCCGACCTGGAGCTACCTGGCCGTGCATGCCAAAGTGCAGGTGAGCTTCATCGAGTCGTTCGACGACAAGGACCGCCTGCTCAAGCACCTGATCCACGACCACGACCCCGCCTACGACGCGCAGTGGCGCGCGCTGCCCGAAGACTACCAGCACAAGATGATGGGCGGCATCCACGCGTTTGAACTGCGTGTGACCGAGCTGCAGTGCAAGGTCAAGCTCAACCAGCACCGTCCCGAGGCACACGCTGCGATGGTGGCGGCCTACGAAGCGGGTAACGAAAACGAGCGTGCCCTGGCCGGCTGGATGCGCCGCCTGGGCCTGACAGGGCAGGGTGCATGAAACGTCGCAGTTGGCTGTTGGCGGCAGCGCTGCTGCCGGTTTCGCTGTGGGCCCAAGCCCTCCCGGCCGAGCAGCGCTGGAAAAAGGAACTCGACGCGTTCGCCGCTGCCGACCGCCTGCAGATGCCGCCGCCCGGCGGCGTGCTGTTCGTCGGCAGTTCGTCAATCCGTTTCTGGACCGGGCTGGAAACGGCTTTTGCCGACCAGCCCGTGGTGATCAAGCGCGGCTTTGGAGGTTCGCGTCTGTCGGAGAACGCTGATCTGGTTAACCGGCTGGTGCTGCCTTACCAGCCGCGCCTGGTGGTGCTCTACGCGGGGGAGAACGACATCCACGAAGGTGTGAGTCCGGCGGAGTTGCTCGCGCACTTCCAGCGCTTCGTGCGGCAGGTGCAGGGCGCTTTGCCCGCCACTCGCGTGGCCTGGATGGCCATCAAGCCCAGCCCGTCACGCCTGGCGTTCATGGCCACCATGCGCGAAGCCAACCTGCTGATCCAGACCCACGTGCTGCAGCACGACAACCTCGACTACATCGACGTGCATACCGCGATGCTGGACAACGACGGCCGCCCGCGGCCTGAGCTGTTCGTGCGCGACCAGCTGCACCTGAGCGCCGAGGGCTATGGCCTGTGGCGCCAGATCGTCTCAGCGCACCTGCGGCCCTGATCGCCGCTGAGGCAGCGGGCGCCAGCCGCTGCGCTCGCGGGCTTCCAGCGCCATGGCCACCGCAAAGAGGCCCGCAAACGCACCCGCCACCAGCGCCACATCGGTGCTCCAGGGGCGCACCACCTGGGTGGAGCCGAAGAAGGCCAGCGTGAACAGGGCGATCACGATGTGCGCGCAGAACACCGACAGCGAATGCCGGCCCAGCAACTCCAGCGGCAATGGACGCGGCAGCACCTGCTTGAGCCAGGGGCCGAAACTCACGAGCAGCACGAACACGCTGGCGAAGTTCAGCACCCGCAGCGGACCGAGCGTCCATTTGTCCAGCAGCATGGCGATGGCCGGCACGCCGGGCATCGGGTCCTGACCCACCGTCTGGCGCCACAGCAGCATGCCCGCCGCGTACACGGCCGCCGGGATCACCAACCACAGCGGGAAACGCGGCAGCGGCTGCTCGCGGGCACCCAGCCACAGGCCCACCACCCACAGCGCCTGCCAGGCCATCCAGTGGAAAGCGCCCATGTCCTTGTAGGGAATGGGCAGGCCCGTGAGGTTCACGGCCAGCTCGTACAAAGCCAGACCCAGGCCCCACTGCTCGGCCAGCCAGAGCAGGGCACTGACCGCCAGCACGCCCTGCCAACCCGCGCGCAGACCGCGTCGCAACAGCCAGGGGCTCAGCAGCATCAGGGCGATGTACAGCGGCAGGATGTCCAGCAGCGGCGGGTTGTAGAGCAGCAACGCGGCCCCCACCACCGCGGACTGCGTGTCGATGAAGAAGAACTCGAGCAGGCCGGTGACGCCGCCCTGGCGGTTGTGAACGCCCAGCCAGGCGATCACCGTGAAGGCGAGCATCAACAAGGCCAGCTGGCACAGGTAGAGCTTGAGTGCGCGCTCATGGAACGCGCTCTGCATGGCCTCCATGCCATCGCGCCGGGCGCGCTTGCCGTAGACGCGGCCGGCCATGTAGGCCGAAAGGAACACAAAGCCCTCAGCCGCCGACACGAAACCGAAGGGCTGGCCCGATGGCAACGAGAACATCGTCGGCATGTGGGTCAACGTCATCAGCACGAGCATCAAACCCCGCAGGGCGTCGAGCTCCCAGCGTCGGCTCAAAGGGTGGAGGAGGGGCGTTGTCATAGGGGAAAACCAGAACAACCCGCGATGATGCCAGAGCTGCGGCCATCCCGGTGCACGACGGGGCGCTGTCCTACACTCGTCCGCATGCCCGAACGCACACCCACCGACGAAGATTTCATGCGCCTGGCGCTGGCCGAGGCCCAGGCGGCAGCGGCCGATGGTGAAGTGCCGGTGGGCGCGGTGGTTGTGAAAGACGGGCGGGTGATCTCCACCGGCCGCAACGCGCCGATCGAAGGGCACGACCCCACGGCGCACGCCGAGATCGTGGCCCTGCGCGCCGCGGCGCAGGCGCTGGGCAACTACCGTCTGGAGGGCTGCACGCTGTACGTGACGCTGGAGCCCTGCGCCATGTGCAGCGGTGCCATGCTGCACGCCCGCTTGTCCCGCGTGGTGTTTGGTGCGGCCGACCCCAAGACCGGTGCGGCAGGTTCGGTCGTCAACCTGTTCGAGCACACGCAGCTCAACCACCAGACGGTGGTGCAGGGCGGCGTGCTGGGCAGCGAGGCGGCTGAACTGCTGCGCGGTTTCTTCAAGGAGCGACGTGTGAATCCACATCCCTTGCGCGAAGACGCGCTGCGCACCCCCGACACCCACTTCGACGATCTGCCCGGTTTCCCCTGGCAACCCCACTATGTGAGCGACCTGCCTTCGCTGAACGGCTGGCGCATGCACTATCTGGACGAGGGACAGCGAGATGCGCCGCTGACCTGGCTCTGCCTGCACGGCAACCCGGCTTGGAGCTACCTCTACCGCAAGATGATTCCGGTGTTCCTGGCCAGCGGCGCCCGGGTGGTAGCGCCCGACCTGATCGGCTTTGGCCGCAGTGACAAACCCAAGAAAGACAGCGCGCACACCTTCAGCTGGCACCGTCAGGCGCTGCTCGAATTCATCGAGCGGCTCGACTTGCGCAACGTGGTGCTGGTGGTTCAGGACTGGGGTGGCCTGCTCGGCCTCACGCTGCCCATGGATGCACCCGAGCGCTACCGCGGTCTGCTGGTGATGAACACAACGCTGGCCACCGGCGATGCGCCTTTGTCGCCGGGCTTCCTGGCCTGGCGCACCATGTGTGCGCAGAACCCGGCATTCGACGTGGCGCGCCTTTTCGCGCGCGGCAATCCGCAGATGAGCGCGGAAGAGTGCGCCGCCTACAACGCCCCGTTTCCAGACAAAGGCCACCGCGCAGCCCTGCGTGCGTTTCCCGCCATGGTTCCGGAACATTCGGACGACGACGGTGCAGCCATCAGCCGCCAGGCACAGGCGTTCTGGGCCAACGCGTGGACCGGTCAAAGCCTCATGGCCATCGGTCAACAAGACCCGGTGCTGGGAGAGCCGGTGATGCGGGCCTTGAACCGCTCGATCCGGCATTGCCCCGAGCCGATGCTGGTGCCGCAAGCCGGGCATTTTGTGCAGGAGCATGGTGAGGTCATAGCTCATGCGGCTGTGCGCCATTTCGGTGTTGCAGCACCTTGATAATCGACCTCTTTTGCCGCAGCCCGACGCCATGAGCCACATCTACATTTATTCCCCCTCCAGCGCGGTGCGCGACAAGGCCGCGTACCGCCGTGGCGTGGCGAGGCTCAAGGCCCTGGGGCACGAAGTCGAGATCGACGAGGCGGCGCTGGCCAGCCACATGCGCTTTGCCGGCGACGACGAGACCCGGCTCGCCGCCATCGGCCGTGCCGCAGCCAGCGGGGCCGATGTGGCGCTCATTTCCCGCGGGGGTTACGGCCTCACCCGCATCCTGGGTGAGCTGCCGTTCAAAAAGCTCAGCAAGGCCATTGAAAGCGGCACGCAGTTCGTGGGTCTGAGCGACTTCACCGCCTTGCAGATGGCCCTGCTGGCCAAGACCGGTGCCTGCACCTGGGCTGGTCCTGCCCTGGGCGAAGACTTTGGCGCCGAGGTGCCGGACGACATCATGGAAGCATGCTTTGACGACCTGCTGGTCGGGCATGGCGAAGGTGCGGGTTGGCGGTTGCCAGCATCCGACCTGGCTTTCATGAAGCCTGCCAAAGCAGACGCACAGCCAGAGCTGCGGGTGCGTTCGGCAACCCTGTGGGGCGGCAACCTCAATGTGATCTGTTCATTGGTGGGCACGCCCTACCTGCCCGCCATCGAGGGCGGCATCCTGTTCCTGGAAGACACCAACGAGCACCCTTACCGCATCGAACGCCAGCTCACGCAACTGCTCAACGCGGGCATCCTCGGTCGTCAAAAAGCGGTGCTGCTGGGATCGTTCAACCGCTTCAAACTGGTGCCAGGCTACGACCGGGGTTTCAAGCTGCAAACGGTGGTGGACTGGTTGCGCACGAAGACCAAAACCCCGGTGTTCACCGGCCTGCCGTTCGGGCACGT
Organism: Polaromonas sp.; assembly: GCA_013823505.1. The sequence goes on from PNMH01000004.1 coordinate 87,842, forward strand.
GCCCACCAAGGTGCTGCTGCCTGTCGGGCAGAAGGTCGACCTGATGGTCGAAGGGCGCGACGCCCTGATTTATTGGGGTTGAGGCAGCGGCGGCGGCCTCATGCCGCCAATCTGCTGCAAAGCGCTGCTCAGCGGGTGCGCAGACGCGAAGAATCGATCAGGCTTTTGGGCACCAGACCGGCAAACACGGGGGAGAGGCTTTGAACGCGGTGCACCGCGAGCGCCTCGCCATGCAACTGGCTCAACACCGCGACCATCTCGGCGCGCGCAAACCACAGCGCGTGCGGATCGTGCAGGTATTTGAGGCGCCGCACCAATTGGGGGTTGATTTGAGCGCCGTCTTCGCCGAGCACATCCAGCATGGCCTTTCGCACAGGCTCCAACGCCTGACCCGGGTCTTGATGGACCTCGGGACTGAGCAGGGCTGAAATGCTGTTTCGAAGACTTGGTTTGAACCAGCGCATGGGGTGTCCTCAACGACTTTGATGAATCCACGCAAAGGATACGTTCTCTTACCGTGACAGTGCAATCCCGCACGTCGCTTGACAGTGGAAAAACAACAAACAAATCAAAGGTTTACGGTGATTTTTTTATCTCCTGCATTAGGTGTGTAATACCTTTGAGTCCATTTTCATGAAAAAAGGTGCAAGGGATTAATACCCGTTCGCCGTTGGATGGGCGCGGGCGCCCCACCGGGCAGCGGGCTGGTTGGAGCCGCGTTGGCAGGTGACAAAGCACCCGGTAGGGCGTGTGCTCTAATCCAGCCGATATTCATCTGCTCTATGGCCGAACTGACAATTGCTTTCGTGGATTTGACCGGCAGCGTCTCGGTGTTTGAAACACTGGGTAACGACCGCGCCACGATGGTGGTGACCAAACTCACCCAATGGATCGGGGCCACGGGCATGGAGCACGGCGGTGTCGTCGTCAAGATGCTGGGGGACGGCGTTTTGCTCTCCTTCACCAGCAACCGGCTGGCGGTCGAGGCCATGGTCCAGATCCAGCAAGAGCACGCCAAACGGGTGGTCCAATGGCCTAACCGCCTCAAACTCATGATGCAGATCGGCATGGCCAGAGGCCAGGTCGTGGTGGTCGATGGTGATTGTTTCGGCGACGCCGTCAATCTGGCTTCGCGCCTGAGCGATCTGGCAGGGGGCGAACAGATCCTCGCCACCGACAACGTGGTGCGGGAGCTCGGTCCGCGCACACCCATTCGCAGCCGCAGCCTGGGGCCCATCCGCATCAAGGGCCGAACCGAGCCTTGCGAGGTGTTCCGCATCGAATGGCAGCAGGAGATGCTCTCCGAATTTCTCACCTTGCCCGCCGATCTGCATTCGCTCACGCCGCCGAAAGACGTGGGTATGGGCGGCATCGAGCTGTCCTGGCTGGACAGCAGCCGCAGCTTCGGCCTGACCGAGCTGCCGCTGAAGATCGGCCGGGTGCCGGAGGCCGACTTTGTGGTGAGCGACCCGCGCGTCTCCCGCATGCACACCCGCATCGACATGCGCTCGGGCAACTACGTGCTGGAAGACATCAGCAGCTACGGCACCTGGGTGCGGTTTGCCGGAGGGGACAACGTGATCGCGCTGCGCCGCCAGGAATGCATGCTGCACAGCGACGGTGAGATCGCGTTGGGGGCGCCGTTCACCGACTTCAGCGCGCCCATGGTGAGCTTCAAGCTGGTCAACGGCAGCATGGTGCTCGGGCGCACATCGCCTCGAAACTGACGACCCCCAACCGGGTCCTGGCAACCCAACCCGGTCGCAGGAGACACGATGCGCTGGATCAAAGGCCTCTTCAAGCTGCTGGTGGTGTTGCTCGTAGCAGGGCTGGCAACTGCCGCCTTTTACGCGCAACGCAGCTTGCCGCAGATGAATGGCCGGCTGCAGCTCGGTGGCCTGGTCGGGCCTGTCCAGGTGCACCGGGACGCCAGCGACGTGACGCACATCCTCGCCAGCCGGCCAGCGGATGCGTGGAAGGCCATGGGTTATGTGCACGCACAGGAACGTGGCTGGCAGCTGGAATTCAACCGCCGCGTGATGCGCGGCTCGCTGTCCGAAGTGATGGGCTTGGTCACGCTGGAGACCGACAAACTCATGCGCACGCTCGGCATCCGCCAGGCCGCCCAGCGGCAATGGGAGCGTCTGCCGCCCGACGCGCGCCTGGCGCTGCAGGCCTACAGCGACGGCGTCAATGCTTTCTTCGCCAACCGCTCGCAGGCGCTGTCGCCCGAGTTCGTCTTGCTGGGCGTGGATCCCGCAGAGGATGCGCGGACCGGGCGCTACTGGGATCCGCTGGACAGCGTAGGCTGGTCGCTCATGATGGCGCTGGACCTGGGCGGCAACTGGGGCAACGAGTTCGCGCGCCTGGTGGCGCTTCAAAACATCGACACGCCCGCGCTCTGGGAGCTGTTCCCGCCGTATCCCGGTGAGCGGCCGGCGGCCACGGCCGACCTGGCTGCCCTGTACCGAGGGCTCGACCTGTACCGCCCAACGCCGGCGACCACATCGGCTGCCGAGAACGAACCGCAAGACATTGCCGCACGGATCGGGCGCGACGTGGAACGCTGGACGCGCGAGCTGGGCAACATCGAGGGCAAGGGCTCCAACAACTGGGTGGTGTCGGGCGCACGCAGCCAGACGGGCATGCCGCTGCTGGCCAACGACCCGCACCTGGGCCTGAGCGCACCAGCCATCTGGTACTTCGCGCGGTTGCAGGCGCCCGACGCCGACGGCGTCAAGGGCATGGACGTGATTGGGGCCACACTGCCGGGCGCGCCGTTTGTGGTGCTGGGACGCACCGCGCAAGTGGCCTGGGGTTTCACCAACACCGGGCCGGATGTGCAAGACCTCTTCATCGAACAGATCAACCCGGCCAACCCGGCGCAGTACCGCGTGCCGGGCAGCACCGCCGAGCCGGTCTGGGCCAACTTCAAGCTGCGCATGGAAACCATCCGCGTGAAGGGCCAGCCCGATGTGAGCCACATGGTGCGCAGCACTCGCCATGGCCCGGTGCTCAGCGACGCGCAAGCGCGTCACGGCGAGGTCATGGACACCCGCAAGTTCGTGTTGGCGCTGCGCTGGACCGCCCTGGATGCTGACAACCGCAACGTGGTGGCCACGCTCGAATCGAACCGCGCGCAGTCGGTGGCCGACCTCACCAAGGCCTTTGCCGATTTCCACTCGCCGATGCAGAACGCGTTGATGGCCGACCGCAGTGGCGTCATTGCCTACAAGGCGGTGGGGAAAGTGCCAGTGCGCTCGCCCGACAACGACATCCGCGGCGTGGCGCCCGCCCCTGGCTGGGAAGCGCGATACGACTGGTTAGGCTGGCTGCCCTTTGAAGACACGCCGCAGGACTCGGGCGAACGCGGCTGGATTGCCACCGCCAACCAGCGCATCCACGCCGCCGACTACCCGCACTTCATGACGCAGGACTGGGCTCCGCCGTACCGCCAGGAGCGCATTGAAGCGTTGCTGGAAGCCACGCCTCAGCACACCGTGGCGTCGTTCCAGGCCATGCACGGCGACCTGCAATCGGCCGCGACGGTTCGCCTGCTGCCGTTTTTGCAGAAAACGCCCTCGAACCACCCGCTTGCCGCAGCTGCACAGGCGCAACTCAAGACGTTCAATGGCGAGATGCGCGCCGAGCTGGCCGCGCCGCTGATCTACACGGCCTGGGTCGACGCGTTCACGCGCCAGGTGGTGGGCGAGCGCCTGGGGCAGGTGCGGTTTGAGTCGCTGTACGGCAAACGCCTGTTTCGCAACGCGGTGGAAGGCATTCTGGAGCGCAACGACAAGGCATGGTGTGGCGCGGCGGGTTGCGAAGCGGCCAGCACGCGGGCGCTGGAGCGTGCGCTCGACCAACTGCAGAAGACGCACGGTGACGACGTGGCGGCCTGGCGCTGGGCCGACGCCCACCCGGCGATCTCTCTTCACCGTCCCTTGAGCAATGTGAAGGCGCTGGCGCCGTTCTTCGAGGTGCGCACACCCACGGGAGGTGATCCGTTCACGGTGAACGTGGGGCAGTACCACCTGGACAAGCTGGACGCGCCGTTTGCCAACCGGCACGCAGCGAGCCTGCGCGCCATCTACGACCTGGCCGACATGGACAACTCGCGCTTCATCTACCAGACGGGGCAGAGCGGCAACGTGTTCTCAAGCCGCTATCGGGACATGAGCAAGACCTGGGGTGCGGTGGAGTACCGGGCGCTCAGCATGAAACCGGGCGAGTGGACCTCGACGCTGGAGCTCGTGCCTTGACCGACTTACTTCAGGTTGCCTGAGAGGAACTGGGCGAGGCGCTCGCTCTTGGGCCGCGCCAGCACCTCGGCCGGCACGCCTTGCTCTTCGATGCAGCCCTTGTGCAGAAAGATCAGGTGCGACGACACCTCGCGCGCAAACCCCATCTCGTGCGTGACCACGACCATGGTGCGGCCTTCCTCGGCCAGCAGCTTCATCACGCGCAGCACTTCGCCCACCAGTTCGGGATCGAGCGCACTCGTGGGTTCGTCGAACAGCATCACGTCGGGCTCCACCGCCAGCGCGCGCGCGATCGCCACGCGCTGCTGCTGACCACCGCTCATGTGCGAGGGGTAGCGGTCTTCCACGCCGCGCAGACCCACTCGCTCCAGGTAGCGGCGCGCGGTCTCCACCGCCTTGTCTTTCGGAATGCCCAGCACGTTCACCGGCGCTTCGATGATGTTTTGCAGCACCGTCATGTGCGCCCACAGGTTGAAGTGCTGGAACACCATGGCCAGCTTGGTGCGCAGGCGCTGCAGCTGGGCCGCATTCACCGCGCGCAACTCGCCTCGCTTGTCGGCTTTGAGCTGAAGCTCTTCGCCCGCCAGGATGATGCGACCGGTGTTGGGGTTCTCCAGCAGGTTGATGCAACGCAGCAACGTGCTCTTGCCGGAGCCAGAACTGCCGATGAGGCTGATCACGTCGCCCGCGCGTGCCTGCAGCGACACGCCTTTGAGCACTTCGTTGGCGCCAAATCGTTTGTGGATGTCGTGGACTTCCAGCAAGGGGCGGCCGGGCGTTCGGTTGGCGGTGGGGTCTGCAGTCATGGTCGATGCCCGATGGAAAGAAAGTTCAAGCGCCCAGCAGGTCGCCAGAGCGGAAGGGTGTGGCGCCGGCGATCTTGCCGACCTCACCCCCGGAGACGATGTAGCGCTCGCGCACGCTGGCATACAGCACGCCCGAGACTTCGGCACGCACCTCGAACACGCGCGCCTGGCCTGCGGCCGTGGGGTCGATCACTTCGGCCACGACATCGCCCACGTTCACATGAGCGCCTGGCCTGACCAGAAAGACCAGCACACCCGCCACCGGAGAGCGCAGCGTCTGGGAGCCCGCCAGCGGCGTGGGCTGGCAGGCCATGGGTGGGAGCTGGGGCGGCTTCTGGGTGGTTAGCGCACCGGCATGTTCGAGGAAAGCGAAGATCGCTTGCGCATCGTGCTGCGCGGTGTCGTGCGACACATCGCCTTCGCCACGCAGCTCCACCGTGGCGCTTGCGCAGCCCTGGGGCAGGGGAGCGTTCACGCCCGCAGCGCGAAGCGCTGTGGCCAACTGCCACCACAGACCCGAGAGGCGTTCGTCGAACGGACCGCCACCGGACTCCCGCGCCAAGAGCACGGCCTGGCAGCCCAGCAGGCGCGCCAAGGGCTCCAGGGGGGGCCAGCAGGCTTCTTCGCTGTAGAGGTGCATCACCGCGTCGTTGTCGCAGTGGAGGTCGAGCACCAGGTCGGCGTCGTGGGAGAGCAGCAGCAATTGGCGGCGAAGGCTGTCGAGTTCACTGGCGGGTTGCCATTGGTTCAGCCATGTGCCTACCAGCTGGCGCACGGTGGCCAGGTTGGTTTGCGCATCGGGGCCCAGGCGGGAACGGGCATCGTCCCGCACGGCGGCGGCCATGTCCGGATAGTGACGGTTGAAGTTCTGCGCCGTGTCGAATTCGAACCGGCCCATGGCGCGGTGATCCAGGCGCTGGCTCAGGCCGATCGGATTGGCCGCCGGCACCAGAACGATCTCGCCTCGCAGCAGGCCGGCGTTGTCGGCTGCTTCAAGCCGCTGGCGCAAGTGGTGCGCAACCAGCATGCCGGGCAACTCTTCGGCGTGCAGGCTGGCCTGAATGTAGACCTTGGGTCGGGCGCCGGGCTGGCCAAAGTGAAAAGCCACCAAGGTTTTCTGGCTGCCCAGGCTTGGGCTCAGCAAGGAATGTTCGGTGCGTTGCATGGTTCGACGGAGGCCGCCGGCCTCAATGCCCCCGAGGCGCCAGATGCGCCAGGAATCGGCGCTCGGCGAGCTTGAACAAACCCACCAGACTGAAGGTGATGGTCAGGTAGATCGCGGCTGCAAAGATGTAGGCCTCGAAGGGCAGGTAGAAGTCGGAATAGATGCGGCTGGCCGCAGCGGTCACGTCCAGCATGGCAGGCACGGTGCTGGCCAGGCTGGTGGCGTGCAGCATCATCACCACCTCGTTGCTGTAGGCCGGCAACGTGCGGCGGATGGCGCTGGGCAGCACGATGCGGCGCATGGCGGTGGCCGGGCTCATGCCCATGGCCTGCGCCGCTTCAATTTCACCAGCCGACGTTTCGCGAATGGCTCCGGCCAGCATCTCGGCGGTGTAGCCCGCGGTGTTCAGGCTGAAGGCCAGCAGGGCGCAGAAGAACGGTTCCTTGAAATGTGTCCACGGCCACACGTCGTTCCAGCGGTCCTGGATCCATTCCAGTTGCGCCAGGCCGTAGTAGATCAAATAGAGCTGGATCAGCAGGGGCGTGCCACGGATCACGTAGGTGTAGGCGCCGACCAGCCAGCGCAGCGGCGCGATCGAGCTCGTCAAGGCCAGCGCAAACAGCACCGCGAGCACCGTGCCCACGCCCAGCGAAGAAAACAGCAGCCACAGGGTGGTGATCAGTCCTTCGCCATACATGGCCAAGGTGCTGGGTTGAAAAATGACTTCCCATTTCATGGGCAGGTGCTCAGGTGTTGGCGCGTTTCACGCCCAGGCTGAAGCGTCGGTCCAGCCAGCGCAACGCCCACAGCGACACGGACGTGTAGACCAGGAACAGCGCCGCGGCGAACAGGAAGAAGGTGAAGGGCTCACGCGTGGCTGCACTGGCCTGTTTGGCGAGGTAGGTCATTTCCTGCAAACCGATCAAGCTGACGAGCGCGGTGGCCTTGATCAGCACCAACCAGTTGTTGGTGAAGCCGGGGAGGGCGTAGCGCACCATCTGGGGCGCCGTGATGCGCATGAAAGTGCGCACCGGACCCATGCCGAACGCCCAGGCCGCTTCCATCTGGCCCTTGGGGATCGAGAGAATGGCGCCTCGGAAGGTCTCCGTCATGTAGGCGCCGTAGATGAAGCCGATGGTGAGCACACCCGCCAGAAACGGGTTGATGTCCACCGAGGACTTGCTGCCCATCGCTTCGAGCAAATGGTTGAGGCCGATGGTGCCACCGTAAAAGATGAGCAACATCAGCACCAGCTCGGGAATGCCACGCACCAGCGTGGTGTAAACCGTGGCCAGCCCCACAAGAATGGGGCGGCCCGAGAGTTTGGCCACGGCACCCAGCAGACCCAGCAGGATGGCCACCATCAAGGCGGCCAGTGATACGCCCACCGTGAGGAGGGCACCCTGCAGGATCGAGCTGAAGTAGCCGGACAAAACGCGACAGCTCAGTTGCCGTACACGTCGAAGTCGAAGTACTTCTTGCTGACCGTCTCGTAGACGCCGTTGGCGCGGATGGCCTTGATGGCTGCATTCAGCTCATCCTTGAGCGCGGTCTCGCCCTTGCGCATGGCCACGCCAACGCCCGTGCCGAAGTACTTGGCATCGGCCAGCACCGGGCCCACGAAGCCGTAACCAGCACCCTCGGGCTTGCTCAGGAAACCGCCATTGACTTCGACCTGGTCGGCCACGGTGCCGTCAAGGCGACCCGACTTGATGTCCAGGTAAACCTGGTCTTGCGCTTCGTAAGGGACCACGCTCACACCGACCGTCTTGAGTTCGCCCATGGCGTATTTCTCTTGCGTGCTGCCTTTCAGGACGCCGATCTTTTTGCCCTTGAGCGAAGCCAGATCGGTGAACGGCGTGCCGGTCTTGACGACGATGCGGCTGGGCGTGAAGTAGTACTTGTCCGAGAAGTCGACGACCTGCAGGCGCTCTTCGGTCACGGACATCGAGCTGATGATGGCGTCGTACTTCTTGGCCTGCAGACCGGGGATCATGCTGTCCCAAACCTGCTCGACATACACGCACTTGCGCTTGATTTCGGTGCAGAGCGCTTCGGCGATGTCCACGTCAAAGCCCGTGGGCTTGCCATCAGCCGTCTTGAAGGTGAACGGCTCGTAGGTGGGATCGATCGCGACTTTGAGTTCGGGCAGTTCAGCGGGCGCGGGTGCGGCGGCAACCGGGGCTGGTGCTGGAGCGGCCGCGGGTGCAGGCGCTTCGGTTTTTCCGCAGCCCACCAAGGCGGCGGCTGCGATCAGGCTCAGGGACAGAACGAGGTTTTTCATGGATATCTTTCAATGGCGTTCAGACGAATGCCAAACAGGTTGAGACAAGCGTGTGGATTGTAGGTTGACGCCTTGGGGTGCACCGTTCAAGTGCTGCTGGTGTTTCCCCGCATAGTAGGGAAGCGAGGCCTTGATAAGGACC
>PNMH01000005.1 GCA_013823505.1 Polaromonas sp.
CCTTCGCCGACCTGGGCTTCGACGTGGACATGGGACCGCTGTTCCAGACGCCCGAGGAGTGCGCACGCCAGGCGATTGAAAACGACGTGCACGCGGTGGGTGTCTCCACACTCGCCGCTGGCCACAAGACACTGGTGCCGGCCATCATCGCCGAGCTCAAGAAGCAGGGCGCCGACGATATCATCGTGTTCGTGGGTGGTGTGATTCCGCGCCAGGACTACGAAATGCTGTACGAGGCGGGCGTCAAGGGCATCTACGGCCCGGGCACGCCGATTCCGGCGAGTGCGAAAGACGTGCTGGAGCAGATCAAGAAGGCACTCGGGTGACCCCTTCGGAGTTGCTGGACGGTATCGTGCACGGCGAGGCCGCCGGGCAGCGCCGCGCCATCGCCAAAGCCATCACCCTGCTCGAATCCACCCGCGCCGACCACCGCGCGCAGGGCGACGAGTTGCTCACGGCCTTGCTGCCGCACACCGGCCAGGCGTTCCGCCTGGGCATCAGCGGTGTGCCGGGCGTGGGCAAGAGCACCTTCATCGAAGCGCTGGGGCTGTACCTCATCGACAAAGGCCACCGCGTCGCGGTGCTCACGGTGGACCCATCCAGCACGGTCTCGGGCGGCTCCATCCTGGGCGACAAGACGCGCATGGAAAAGCTCTCGGTGCACGAGCAGGCCTACATCCGCCCCAGCCCCAGCAGCGGCACGCTGGGTGGCGTGGCCGAAAAGACCCGTGAGGCCATGCTGGTCTGCGAGGCCGCGGGCTACGACATCGTGATCGTCGAGACCGTGGGCGTGGGCCAAAGCGAGACGGCGGTGAGCGGCATGACCGACATGTTCGTGCTCATGCAATTGCCCAATGCGGGTGACGACTTGCAGGCGATCAAGAAGGGCGTGATGGAGCTGGCCGACCTGGTGGTCATCAACAAGGCGGACATCGATCCCGATGCGGCGACGCGCGCGCGTGCACAGATCACATCAAGCTTGCGTTTGCTCGGCCTGCAGGGCCACCCGGAACACGCGCACCACAACGAAGCCGTGTGGCACCCGCAGGTGATCCAGCTCAGCGCCTTGCTCGGCCGAGGTGTCGATGCCTTCTGGGCCGAGGTGTCCCGCTTTCGCGCGCTGCAGACAGGCAATGGCCAGCTCGGCGCTCGCCGGCAGCAACAGGCGAAAGCCTGGATGTGGGAACGCATCGACGCCGGCCTCAAACAACGTTTTCGCGCGCACCCCCAGGTGCGCGCCGCGCTGGACGACACCACCCAACGCGTGCTGGCCGGCAGCTTGCCCGCCAGCACCGCAGCGCGCCAGCTGCTCGACCTCTTCGACTGAATCTCACGCTTTCCCTGGAGAACAACACCATGCAGGACATCCTTCAACAACTGGAAGAAAAACGCGCTGCTGCCCGGCTCGGCGGCGGTGAAAAACGCATCGCTGCGCAGCACGCCAAGGGCAAGCTGAGCGCGCGTGAGCGCCTGGAGGTGCTGCTCGACGAAGGCACCTTCGAAGAGTGGGACATGTTCGTCGAGCACCGTTGCACCGACTTCGGCATGCAGGACAACAAGATCCCGGGCGACGGCGTGGTCACCGGCTACGGAATGATCAACGGCCGCCTGGTGTTCGTGTTCAGCCAGGACTTCACGGTCTTCGGCGGCGCGCTCTCCGAGGCGCACGCCGAAAAGATCTGCAAGGTGATGGACCAGGCCATGAAAGTGGGCGCGCCGGTGATCGGCCTGAACGACTCGGGCGGTGCGCGCATCCAGGAAGGTGTGGCTTCGCTCGGTGGTTATGCCGATGTGTTCCAGCGCAACGTGATGGCCAGCGGCGTGGTGCCCCAGATCAGCATGATCATGGGCCCGTCTGCGGGTGGTGCGGTGTACTCGCCGGCCATGACGGACTTCATCTTCATGGTGAAGGACAGCAGCTACATGTTCGTCACGGGCCCTGAGGTGGTGAAGACCGTGACGCATGAAGAGGTGACCGCCGAGGAACTCGGTGGTGCCACCACCCACACCACCAAAAGCGGCGTGGCCGACCTCGCGTTCGAGAACGACGTGGAAGCGCTGCTGATGCTGCGCCGGCTCTACAACTACCTGCCGTTGAGCAACCGCGAGAAGGCGCCGGTGCGCCCCAGCGGCGACCCGATCGACCGCAAGGACCTCAGTCTGGACACACTGGTGCCCGAGAACCCGAACAAGCCCTACGACATGAAGGAGCTGATCGTCAAGACGGTGGACGATGGCGACTTCTTCGAGCTGCAGCCCGAGTACGCGAAGAACATCCTGATCGGCTTTGCTCGCATGGATGGCCAGACGGTGGGCATCGTGGCCAACCAGCCGCTGGTGCTGGCGGGTTGCCTGGACATCAAGAGCAGCATCAAGGCCGCGCGTTTCGTGCGTTTCTGCGATGCCTTCAACATCCCGGTGATCACTTTCGTGGACGTGCCCGGTTTCATGCCCGGCACCTCGCAGGAGTACGGCGGCATCATCAAGCACGGCGCCAAGTTGCTCTACGCGTACGCCGAGTGCACCGTGCCCAAGATCACGGTGATCACGCGCAAGGCCTACGGTGGTGCCTACGACGTGATGAGTTCCAAGCACCTGCGCGGCGATGTGAACTTTGCCTGGCCGAATGCCGAGATCGCCGTGATGGGCGCCAAGGGCGCTGTGGAGATCATCTTCCGTGAGGAGAAGAAGGACCCGGCCAAGCTGGCGATGCGCGAAGCTGAGTACAAGGCCCGCTTCGCCAACCCCTTCGTGGCGGGTGCGCGCGGCTTCATCGACGACGTGATCCTGCCGCACGAGACGCGCAAACGCATCTGCCGGTCGCTGGTGATGCTCAAGGACAAGAAGCTGGAAAACCCGTGGCGCAAGCACGGGAACATTCCACTGTGATCACGACGGAGAAGAACAAGATGTTTACCAAAATCCTGATTGCCAACCGCGGCGAGATCGCCTGCCGCGTGATCGCCACCGCCAAGAAAATGGGCATCGCCACCGTGGCGGTGTATTCCGAAGCCGACAAGGAAGCGCGCCACGTGCAGCTGGCCGACGAGGCCGTGCTGCTCGGCCCCGCGCCCTCGCGCGAGAGCTACCTCGTGGCCGACAAGATCATTGCCGCGGCCAAGCAGACCGGCGCGCAGGCCATTCACCCGGGCTACGGCTTCCTGTCGGAGAACGAAGCGTTTGCCAAGCGCGTGGAAGACGAAGGCATGGCCTTCATCGGCCCCAAGCACTTCAGCATCGCTGCCATGGGCGACAAGATCGCGTCCAAGAAACTGGCGAATGCCGCGAAGGTCAACACCATTCCTGGCTGGAACGACGCCATTGAATCCGCTGAGCGTGCGGTGCAGATCGCGAAAGACATCGGCTACCCGGTGATGATCAAGGCCAGCGCGGGCGGCGGTGGCAAGGGCCTGCGCGTGGCCTACAACGACAAGGAAGCCTTGGAGGGCTTCACCGCATGCCAGAACGAGGCGCGCAACAGCTTCGGCGACGACCGCATCTTCATCGAGAAGTTCGTGCAGGAGCCGCGCCACATCGAGATCCAGGTGCTGGGCGATGCGCACGGCAACGTGATTTACCTGAACGAGCGCGAGTGCTCGATCCAGCGCCGCCACCAGAAGGTCATTGAAGAAGCGCCGTCGCCCTTCATCAGCGACGCCACGCGCAAGGCCATGGGCGAGCAGGCCGTGGCGCTGGCCAAAGCGGTGAACTACCAGAGTGCGGGCACGGTGGAGTTCGTGGTCGGCAAGGACCAGGACTTCTATTTTCTGGAGATGAATACCCGCCTGCAGGTGGAGCACCCGGTGACCGAGTGCATCACCGGGCTGGACCTGGTGGAACTCATGATCCGCGTGGCCGCCGGCGAGAAGCTGCCGCTGACGCAAGCCGACGTGAAGCGCGAAGGCTGGGCGATCGAGTGCCGCATCAACGCCGAAGACCCGTTCCGCAACTTCCTGCCCAGCACCGGGCGCCTGGTGCGCTTTGCGCCGCCCGCGCAGAGCATGTGGCAGGCGAACACGGAGGCGCTCTATGGCGTGCGGGTGGACACCGGCGTGCAGGACGGCGGCGAGATCCCGATGTTTTACGACTCGATGATCGCCAAGCTGATCGTGCACGGCAAAGACCGGGCGGAGGCCATCGCCAAGATGCGCGAAGCGTTGAACGGATTTGTCATCCGGGGTATCAGCAGCAACATTCCGTTCCAGGCGGCGCTGCTCGCGCACCCGAAATTCGTGTCGGGCGACTTCAACACCGGTTTCATTGCCGAGCACTACAGCCACGGCTTCCGCGCCGAAGACGTGCCTCACGACGACGCCGATTTTCTGGTGGCGCTCGCCGCGTTCGTGCGCCGCAAATCGCGCGAGCGCGCGGCCGGCCTCTCGGGCCAGTTGCCGGGCTACGGCGTGAAGGTGGGCCACGACTTCAGTGTGATCGTGCTCGGCGCCACGGGCGAGCATGTCTACAAGGCGGTGCACGTTGACGAGGTGGTGGGCCAGCTCGGCTCCGCGGTGGTCACCGTGGCCGGCAAGCGCTACGCCATCAGCAGCCCCTCGCGCCTCAACGACATCTGCATCACCGGTGAAAGCAACGGCCAGGCGTTCACCGCACAGATTGAGCGCGGCACGCCGCGCAATCCACTGGCGCTGGTGGTGCAGCACAACGGCACGCGCATCGAGACCATGGTGGTCTCGCCGCGCATGGCCGAGCTGCACGCGCTCATGCCGTTCAAGGCGCCGGCCGACATGAGCAAATACGTGCTCTCGCCCATGCCGGGCCTGCTGGTGGACGTGGCGGTGCAGCCGGGCCAGAAAGTTCAGGCCGGTGAGCGTGTGGCCGTGATCGAGGCCATGAAGATGGAGAACGTGTTGTTCGCTGCGGCCGATGGCGTGGTGGGCAAGGTGCTGGCCGCCAAGGGCGAATCTCTCGTGGTGGACCAGCCCATCGTCGAGTTCGAATGAGCCCTGCAGGGACGGCTACCCCACAGACAGCGGGCTTTGAATTGCGCTACCCTGCGGGTCACGACGACTCTGAAGGGCACCGCATGCGGCAAGGACTGGCTTTTGCGATGGGGTATCTGCGCAATCCAAGGCGGGTCGGGGCCATCGCCCCGGCCTCCAAAGCGCTGGCGCAGGCCATCCTGCATGAGGTCATGCGCTCCGCGCCCGGGACCTTGATCGAGGTGGGGGCTGGCACTGGCGCCATCACCCGCGCCTTGCTGCCCGCGCTGGGGCAGGTGGATCGATTCATGGTGATCGAACGGGACCCCGGCTTTGCCCAACTGCTGCGCCGAAGCTTTCCCGACCTGGAGGTGCTCAACCATTGCGCCACCCGGCTCGACGCGCTGGACATCGAGAAGCACAGCCCGGTCACGGTGGTGTCGTCCTTGCCCTTGCTGTCGATGACGCGCGACGAGGCGCATGGCTGCATCGACGCGATGGTGGCCCTGATCGAAGGCCGGCCGGGCTCGCGGCTCATCCAGTACACCTACGCATCGCCCCACCTTCGGCCGTTCAAGGACATTCCGGTGGGCTGGCGCTGGCGCCGCGCCGCTTCCATCTGGGCCAACCTGCCACCCGCCACGGTGTGGACGCTGGAGCAGGCCAGCCATCCTTCCCATCCCTCATACAGCCACAACGGTTTTCACTGACGCATGAGCACATCGGCCACCACCATCCGTCCCTTCAAGGTGCTGGGCATCCAGCAGATCGCCATCGGCGGACCCGACAAGCAGCGCCTGCAGAAGCTCTGGGTCGACATGCTGGGTCTGGAAGTCACGGGCACCTTTCGCAGCGAACGCGAAAACGTGGACGAAGACATCTGCGCCATCGGCAGCGGGCCATTCAAGGTCGAGGTCGACCTGATGCAGCCGCTGGACCCCGACAAGAAGCCCGCGGTGCACACCACGCCGCTCAACCACGTCGGCCTGTGGATCGACGATCTGCCCACCGCCGTGGACTGGCTGACTGCCCAGGGCGTGCGTTTTGCGCCCGGCGGCATTCGCAAAGGCGCGGCGGGTTTCGACATCACCTTCCTGCACCCCAAGGCCAACGACGAATTCCCGATCGCGGGTGAGGGCGTGCTGATCGAACTGGTGCAGGCACCGCCCGAGGTGGTCAGCGCGTTTGCCCGGCTGTCTGCCCAACCCGGCTGAACCCGGTCGCAGGCCTCACTCCGCGATCATGTAGGTCTTGGTGAGGTGCTCCAGCACCTCGAACTCGCCGACGAAGCCCGGCGGAATGTAGAGGCCCTCGCCGGGCCCCACTTCCTCAAAGCCGCCCTGCGCGTCGTGCACGCGGCAGCGCCCCAGCAACACCGTGAACAGCTCCCGCTCCGTGTCGCCCATGGCGATGCGCCAGCGGCCAGGTTCGCAGCGCCACACGCCGCAAAACACCTGCCCGGCGGGCAGTGCGGTATCCACCCGGTTCCATGTCTCGCGCAGCGGGTTGCCGCGCACCAGGCGATCGGGTTTGGGGTGGTCTGTGTCCGGTGTGCCAGCGGGCTGGGCGGTGAGCTTGATCAGGCGGTGTGCGAGGGCATTCATGGCGGAATTGTGCCCTCAGCCAACGCAGAAACAACGAGCAAACCGGGTTTTGGGCCTTTGTTCGGGGGATTGCCCCAAGGCCGGTCGGCCTACGCTTGAGTTGTCCGGGAGCCGCATGTCCGCGCACCCGGCCCCACACCTTCGAGGAGCTCACCATGAGCACGGTCCCGACCCGGCAAACGCCAACCATCGCAGCCCCTCCGGCAAACCGCCATGCGTCCGACGCCACGCAGCTTTGGCCTCACGACCTGCTCGAAGCGTTTTGCCTGCGCATGTCGAGCCAGGGCATGTGCGTGAGCAGCGCGCTGATGCAGCACGACCGCCGCTACGGCCTGGAACAACTCACGCACGCCCACAACATGGCCGACGACGCGCTGCGGATGATGGCCGTGCAACTCTTCCGGCATTTTGAGGCCCGTCAATCGGGGATTTCCGGTCCTCATTGAACGCCGCGGTGTCTCAAGCCGCAAGCGTTCTGGTCGATACAGACGCAACCCCACTGAGGAGACACACACGCATGTCCGGCATTCACCCCTTGTCACCCGGCGTCTGGCTGATGCGGCGCCTGCGCCTGCGCGGCAAGTTGCTCTTGCTGGCAGCGTCATCCCTGCTGCCGCAGGCGTTCATCTGGCTGGTCTCCGGGCCGCCCTCGGCCAGTGCCTGGGTGCTGGGTGTCGAGCTCGGCGGCGCGGCGGTGCTCGTCTACCTCATGCTGAGTTTCTACGTCAGCTTCATGAGCGACTTTCGCCAGGTGCTGGCCAGCATGGAACAGACCGCCTCGGGCAATCTGCGCACCGTGTTGAAGGCGAGTGGCAGCGACGAACTCGCCGACCTCATTCGTCTGCTTGACCGCATGGTCGGCAACCTCTCGGCCATGGTGGCCGAGGTGCGCAGCAATTCGGCCCTGGTGGCCCATGCCGGCAAGAGCCTGGCCACCGGCAACCGCGATCTGGCCGACCGCACCGAACAGCAGGCCGCCAACCTGGAGCAGACCGCCGCCAGCGTGCACGAGCTCTCCAGCACAGTGCAGCAAAACGCCCAGACCGCCGGCGACTCCGACCAACAGGCCGCGCAGGTGCGCGACGTGGCGGAGTCGGGTGCGCAGTCGATGGGGCGCGCGGTGGAGTCGGTGGAGGGCATCCAGAAGAGCGCGCAGCAGATGAACGAAATCATCGGCGTGATCGACAGCCTGGCGTTCCAGACCAACATCCTGGCGCTCAATGCCGCGGTGGAAGCCGCCCGCGCGGGCGAGCAGGGCAGGGGCTTTGCGGTGGTTGCCGCCGAGGTGCGTTCGCTGGCCCAGCGCTCGGCCGCATCTGCCAAAGAAATCCGCCAGCTCATCGAGGCTTCGCGCCTGCAGGTGGAGGCCAGCGTGGCGCAGATCCGCACCGCGGGCAGCAGCATCCAGCAGATCGCCAACGGCGTGCGCGGCGTGGCGGCCAACATGTCGCTGATTTCGGCGTCGAGCGCCGAGCAGAGCACTGGCCTGAGCGAAATTTCGTCGGCCGTTTCGCAACTGGACGAAATCACCCAGCGCAACGCTCAGATGGTCGAACGCGCGGTGGCGCAGGCCGACCAGCTGGAGCAGCGTGCGGCCCACCTGTCCAAGGCGGTGTCGTCCTTCATGCTGCAGCAGGGCACGGCCGAAGAGGCCATGCAGCTGGTGGACAAGGCGCAGGCCATGCGCCAGCAGCGTGGGCGCGAAGCCTTCGTGCGCGAGATCACCACACCCGCCAACCACTTCTTTGATCGCGACATGTACGTGTTCGCGCTGGACAAAAGCGGCGTCTACCGCTCGTTCGGCGGCAAGCCCGAAAAGGTGGGCAGCCGCGTGCAGGACATTCCCGGCATTGACGGCCAGGCGCTGCTGAACGCCATCGTGTCGCAGGCCGAAGCCGGCGCGGGCTGGGTCGAGTACGACATCGGCAACCCGGCCAACGGCAGCATCCAGGCCAAGATGTCCTATGTGGTGAAGATCGACGACCTTTACGTAGGCTGCGGCGTCTACAAGACCGCCGCCGCGCGCCAGGCGGCCTGATTCAGGCCCCGGTTCAGACGCTGCTTCGTTTGGCCCGCGCACGGGCCAGCGCGGCTTCGATCACAACGCGCTTCTTGTCCAGCAGGGCTTCGTCGGTGATTTGTGAGTGCGCTGCCAGGTCGGCCAGCTTCTCCTGTGCCTTGGCTTCCAGCCGGTCGTCGTGCTCGCGCTTTTCTTGCTTCAAGCGTGCCAGCCTGGCCTCGTAGCGCGCTTTGCCTTGGCGCGCCTGCTCCGCCGTCCAGGCCTGCCAACCCGTGCGTTCCTCGCTGACGATCTCCAGCGAAATGCAGTCCACCGGGCACACCGGCAAACACAGCTCGCAGCCGGTGCAGACCGGTTCGATCACGGTGTGCATGCGCTTGTTGCTGCCCACGATGGCGTCGGTGGGGCAGACCTTGATGCACAGCGTGCAGCCGATGCACCAGGCTTCGTCGATCACCGCCACCGTCACCGGGCCTTCAATGCCGTTGTGCAGGTTCAGCGGTGTGGCTGGTCGTCCAGTGATGGCGGCCAGGCGGGTGATGCCTTCCGAGCCCCCGGGTGGGCACTGGTTGATGTCGGCGGTGCCCTCGGCGATGGCCACGGCGTAGCTCGCGCAGTCGGGGTAGCCGCAACGCGTGCACTGGGTTTGCGGCAAGGCGGCGTCAATGCGCCGGGCGAGGTCGTTCATGACGGCCAATATATCGGCGCCTGCGGGCGACGCCGGGCTCACGGGGTGATGCGTCTCAGACGGTCGTGTTGCGCGGCTTGCGCGCGGCGGGCGCCTTGGCCGCCGGTTTGACCGTCTTGCCTGCGGGCTTGGCTGCAGCCTTGACGGCCACCTTCCTGGCTGGGGCTTTGGCAGCGGCTTTCGCTGGCTTGGGGGCGGCCACTGCAGGCGCCGTGGGCGACGGCTCCACCGCAGGCTGGTGAGCCTTCAGGAAGGTCTTCACCACGGGGTGCACGAACTCGCGCCAGCGGCGACCGCTGAAGATGCCGTAATGGCCTGCGCCAGCGGCTTCGTAGTGCATGCGGTGCGTCTTGGGAATGCCGGTGCACAGGTCGTGCGCGGCGGCGGTCTGGCCCGAGCCCGAGATGTCGTCGAGCTCACCTTCCACCGTGAGCAGGGCCGTGTGCTGGATGTCCTGCGGACGCACGCGTTCGAGTTTGCCTTGCGGGTTCTTCACGTCCCAGGTGCCGTTGACCAGCTTGAAGTCCTGAAACACCGTGTCGATGGTTTCCAGGTAGTAGTCGGCGTCCATGTCGAGCACCGCGTTGTACTCGTCGTAGAACTTGCGGTGGCTCTCGGCGCTCTCGTTGTCACCTTTGATCAGGTCCTTGAAGTAGTCGTAGTGGCTCGTTGCATGACGATCCGGGTTCATGGCCACAAAGCCGGTGTGCTGCAGGAAGCCGGGGTAAACGCGGCGGCCGGCGCCGGGGAAGTTCTCGGGCACGCGGTAGATCACGTTGTTCTCGAACCAGCTGTGGGCCCGCTGCGTGGCGAGGTTGTTCACCGCGGTGGGCGATTTGCGGGCGTCGATCGGACCGCCCATCATGGTCATGGACAGCGGCGTGGTTTCGCCCCGGCTGGCCATGAGTGACACCGCCGCCAGCACTGGCACGGTCGGCTGGCAAACGCTGACCACGTGGCAGTTGCCGTAACCTTTTTGCAGGTGGCGAATGAACTCCTGAACATAGTTCACATAGTCGTCGAGGTGGAACTCACCATCGGACAGTGGCACCAGGCGCGCGTTTTTCCAGTCGGTGATGTAGACCTTGTGGTCCTTGAGCATGGTGCGCACCGTGTCGCGCAGCAGCGTGGCGTAGTGGCCGGAGAGTGGCGCGACGATCAGCACGACCGGTTCACCCTTGAGCTTGGCCAGCGTGTGGGTGTCGTCAGAGAAGCGTTTGAAGCGGCGCAGTTCGCAGAACGGCTTGTCGATCTCGATGCGCTCGTGCACGGCGACTTCGATACCGTCGATGTCCACGGTGTGGATGCCGAAGACCGGCTTCTCGTAGTCCTTGCCCAGGCGGTGCATCAGGTCGTAACCGGCCGAGATGCGCTGGGCAATCGGCAGCTGCGCCAAGGGCAGTGAAGGGTTGGTGAACAGCTTGGCGGCCACTTCGGCCAGGTCTGAAAACGGCTCCATCATGGAGCGCTGGGTTTCGTAAATCTGGTAGAGCATGGGTGTCCGGCTTCGTTATGTTGCAGTGCAATATATCAGCATGCGCAGAGGAGCGTTAGCGTGATAACACCTAATTTACAGGGGCATCTGTCACCTTCGTGAAAGAATCCAGACCACCGATTTCGGCCGTCGGCCAGACGGCAACGACCCTTCCGACGCCATGTCCGACTCCATTTACCCACCTCCCTCTGCGACCTCTTGGAGCGATCAGCCGGCCACCGGGCGCATGCCCGTGCTGTTCGTGGGCCACGGCAGCCCGATGAACGCCATCGAGGACAACCACTGGCGCCAGCGCTGGCAGGCACTGGGCAGCGAGCTGCTGGCGCGAGCGCAGCCGCCGCGGTTGATCCTGTGCATTTCCGCGCACTGGCTCACGCCGGGCTGGCAGCTGACCGCCATGGCCCAGCCACGCACCATCCACGACTTCGGCGGTTTCCCCCAGGCCTTGTTTGATCAGCGATACCCCGCGCCGGGCGATCCGTCGGCCGCTCGTTTCATCAGCCAGTCCGTGCTTCAACCGGGCTCCAGCCTGCCTCTGGCGCTGGATGAGGGCGACTGGGGACTGGATCACGGCGCATGGTCGATCCTCAAGCCCATGTTTCCGGCAGCGGATATCCCGGTGATCCAGCTCAGCATGGACTACAGCCGTCCTGCCACCGACCATTTCGCCATCGGGCGCCTGTTGGCCCCGTTGCGCGAGCGGGGCGTGTTGATCGTGGGCAGTGGCAACGTGGTGCACAACCTGCGCACCATGCGCCGCGATGCCGCTGACAACCAGGCCTATGACTGGGCCATCGAGTTCGACCACATCACGGCCGAGCACATTGCGCAAAAGCGCCTGCCGTCCTTGTGTGATTTTCAGCAGCTGGGCGCCGTCGCGCAGATGGCCCACCCCAGTTGGGAGCACTACCTGCCGCTGCTGTACGCCGCAGGCGCCGTGTGTGAAGACGACGAACCCAGCTTCTTCAATGAAGGTTTCCAGGGCGCCTCCATCTCCATGCGATCCGTCATGTGGCGTTGACGCCATGAAAAAGGCCGCTCGAAAGCGGCCTGTTGGCTGGAGTCGGTCTGTTCAGACCACCTTGGCGATCGACTGGCAGACGTAGTCGATGTTCTTGCTGTTGAGCGCAGCCACGCACATGCGGCCGGTGTCGGTGCCGTACACGCCGAACTCGCTGCGCAGACGAACCATCTGGTCCTTGTTCAGGCCGGAGTAGCTGAACATGCCGATCTGGCTGGTGATGAAACCCATGTCCTGCTTCACGCCGGCGGCCTTCAGACCATCGACCAGCTTCTGGCGCATGGCCTTGATGCGCACACGCATCTCGCCCAGCTCTTTTTCCCAGAGCGCACGCAGTTCGGGGTTGTTGAGCACCGCCGCGACCACCGCGCCGCCGTGGATGGGCGGGTTGGAGTAGTTGGTACGGATGGCGATTTTGAGCTGCGACAACACGCGAGCGGCTTCTTCCGCGCTGTCACACAGCACCGACAAGGCGCCCACGCGCTCGCCATAGAGGCTGAAGCTCTTGGAGAACGAGGTCGACACAAAAAACACCAGGCCGGCGGCGACAAATTTGGCGATCACCGCGCCGTCTTCGGCAATGCCGTGCCCAAAGCCCTGGTAGGCCATGTCGAGGAAGGGGGTCAGGCTGCGCGCCTTGACCACGGCAATCACCTGGTCCCACTGTGTGGCGGTGATGTCGTAGCCGGTGGGGTTGTGACAGCAGGCGTGCAGCACGACGACGGTACCGGGCGCAGCGGCGTTCAGGCTGGCCAGCATGCCGTCGAAATTGACACCGCGTTTCTCGGCGTCGTAGTAGGCGTAGGTGCCGACCGTGAAGCCAGCGTTGGTGAAGAGGGCGCGGTGGTTCTCCCAGCTTGGGTCGCTGATCAGAACCGTTGCATTCGGGTTCAGGCGCTTGAGAAAGTCGGCGCCGATCTTCAGGCCGCCCGTGCCACCAATGGCCTGCACGGTGGCCACCCGGCCAGACTTGACGGGCTCCGAGTCCACGCCGAACACCAGGCCTTTGACCGCAGCGTCGTAGGCGGCGATGCCGTCAATGGGCAGGTAGCCGCGCGCGGTGGGCTTGTCCATCATGGTCTTCTCGGCGCTCTGGACGCATTGCAGCAATGGGAGCTTGCCGTTGTCGTCGAAATACACCCCCACACCCAGATTCACTTTGTTGGGGTTGGCGTCAGCGGCAAATTGTTCGTTCAGACCCAGAATGGGGTCGCGCGGTGCCATTTCGACGGCGGTGAAGAGGGACATGCTGAAGTTCCTGAAGGTTGGTGGACGGGGCAACCCGGCATTTTAGTCGGCGGGTCCGCGCAGGCATGCCGCAGCAGTGTCCGTTGGTGCGCCAGCGCGCATAAGCAAAACTAAATTCGACGCACTGTGCGAGCTTCCTCACTTTGGGTACTTCGTCACACTTTGCCGGTAGTCATGCCGCTGGGGTGTGCGGTATATTCAAAAAGACCGTTAACTTTTATTAACATTTGACCGTGCTTTTGAGGACTAGAACCATGCAAAAACATACTTCAGAACTCATGCGCACCTTGGCCCGCGGTACCGCCCTGGTGGCCTTGGCCCTCGGTGCGGTCGGCTGTGCGACCCAGAACTCGAGCCCGCCAGCGCCGACCACGGCCGCCAGTTCCACTTACGAGTACAAGGTGGGCCCGGGCGATACCCTGAACATCAACGTCTGGCGCAACCCCGAGCTGTCTTCCACCGTACCGGTGCGCCCCGACGGCAAGGTTTCCACGCCGCTGGTGGACGAATTGGTTGCCCAGGGCAAAACGCCCACCGAAATTGCCCGCGATGTGGAGAAGGCGCTCGGCAAGTTCGTGCGCGACCCGGTCGTGACTGTCATCGTCACCAACTTCGTGGGTCCGTACAGCGAACAGATCCGTGTGGTCGGCGAGGCCACCAAACCCCAGTTCCTGCCTTACAAGCAGAAGATGACCGTCATGGACGTAATGATTGCCGTGGGTGGCCTCACCGAATTTGCCGACGGCAACAAAGCCACCATCATCCGGGCCAGCGAAAGCAACAAGCGCTACAGCGTTCGGCTGCAAGACCTGGTCAAGCGCGGCGACATCTCTGCCAACGTCGAAATGCTGCCCGGCGACATCCTGATCATTCCCCAGGGCTGGTTCTGATCCCGAGCTTTCAGCTCTGACCACCGCCGCCGAGCACGCGGTGGTTTCTTTTCTTTTTTGCTGTCACCCACAGTTGCTTGCATGCAAGACCTCATTGATCAAATAACGACCTTCTTGCGGGGGATGTGGAAGTACCGCCGCCTGGGCGTGCTGGTTGCCTGGCTGGTGGCAGCCGCCACGGCCACGGTCGTCTTTCTGATGCCCGATCGATACGAGGCATCGGCACGCGTTTTTGTGGACACCCAGTCCATCCTGCGGCCCCTGATGTCAGGTTTGGCGGTTCAGCCCAACATCGAGCAGCAGGTCACCATGCTCAGCCGCACCTTGATCAGCCGGCCGACCGTTGAAAAGCTCATCCGCATGGCCGACCTTGACCTCGGCGCCAAGACCAAGGAGCAGCAGGACAAGCTCATCACCGAGGTCACGCAGTCGCTGGCGATCCGTTCCACGGGTCGCGACAACCTCTACACCCTGTCTTATCGCGGCGAAACCCCCGACAAGGCGCTGCGTGTCGTGCAATCGCTCATGACGATCTTTGTGGAGTCCAGCCTGGGCGACTCCAAGACCGACTCTGATACGGCCCGCCGTTTCATCGAAGACCAGATCAAGAGCTATGAAACCCGTCTGACGGAAGCGGAAACCCGCCTGAAGGAGTTCCGGTTGCGCAACCTGGATGTGCAGAGCCAGGGCGGGCTTGACATGGCCGGGCGCATGACGGAAATCGTCAACACCCTGAACCAGGCCAAGCTCGAATTGCGCGAAGCCGAAAGCGCCCGCGAAGCTGCCCGGCGCCAGCTCGATCAGGCTCGAGCTGCTCAGCGCGCCACGCCGGCCGCTGGTGGTGGTCCCTCGTTTGCGACCCCTGAGCTCGACGCCCGCATCGACCCCCTCAAGCGCAACCTCGACAGTCTGCTTCAGCGCTTCACAGAGCAGCACCCCGATGTGGTGAACACGCGCCGCCTGATCAAGGAGCTGGAGGACCAAAAGCGCAAGGAAGTCGCCGAGTTGCAGCGTGCTGCGGCTGCCAATCCTGGCCAGCCCACCATGGAAACCAACCCCGCCTTGTTCGAACTGTCGCGCATCAACTCTGCAGCCGAGGTGCAGGTGGCATCGCTGCGCGCCCGCGTGGCCGAGTTCGAGTCGCGCGCCAACCGTGCCCGTGAGCTCATGAGGGCCGCGCCGCAGATCGAAGCCGAGCAAGCACAGCTCAACCGGGACTACGAAATCAACCGCAAGAACTACGAAGACCTGGTGGCGCGACGCGAGTCCATCACCATGAGTGGTGAGCTGGAGAACGCATCCAGCCTGGCCGACTTCCGCGTGATCGATCCACCCCGGGCCGATCCCAAACCGGTGGCGCCCAACCGCATCCTCCTGATGCCACTGGCGCTGTTGGCTGCACTGGCCGCTGGTCTGGGCTTCACCTTTCTGATGAGTCAGATCCGGCCGGTGTTCTTTGACGCCAATTCGCTGCGCGCCGCCACCGATTTGCCTTTGCTGGGCGTCGTCACCCTGGTCAAGCACGACGCCTTGCGCCAGCGGGAGCGTCGCAGCTTGATGCGTTTCGCTGCCTCTGTGTTGGCCCTGGTGGTCGTGTTTGTGATCGGAATCGCGGTGATGTCCTACCGCGCCGGTCTTTGAAGGTGATTGCCCATCATGTCCAGTCTCATTGAAAAAGCCGCCCAACGGCTAGAGCAATTGCGCCAGGCGGGGGCCGACATCCCGGCCGACTTGCCGGCGCAGGTTGCTGTTCCCGCCAAACCCGCTGCGGCAGCGGACTCCCGTGGGGCAGCGCATGCATCGCGCGCGGCGCAGTCCGAAGCCCATGCACCCGACGGCGTCCAGTCGAAGGCTGTGCAGTTGGACCTGGAGACGCTTCGCGTGGCCGGATTCGTCACGCCCAACGCCCCACGCTCCCCGATTGCCGATCAGTTCCGCGTGATCAAGCGGCCGCTGCTGGCCAACGCCACGGGGAAGGGCGCGGCACCCGTGCCCAACGGGAACCTGATCATGGTCACGAGCGCCATGCCGGGCGAGGGCAAAAGCTTCACCGCCATCAATCTGGCCATGAGCATCGCCATGGAACTGGACTACCGCGTGCTGCTGGTCGATGCCGATGTGGCGCGGCCGTCATTGCGCCAGGCGCTGGGGCTGGCCGCTGGACCGGGCTTGCTGGATCTGCTCATCGACAGGAAGACCCACATGTCGGACGTCTTGCTGCGCACCAACGTGGACAAGCTCAGCGTCCTGCTCAGCGGCACGCCGCATCCTCGCGCGACCGAACTGCTGGCCAGCGACGCCATGACCTCGCTGATCGAAGAGATGGGCCGGCGGTACCCCGACCGCATCATCATTTTTGATTCGCCACCCTTGTTGCTGACCACTGAGGCGCGCGTGCTCGCGACCCACATGGGCCAGATCATCGTCGTGGTTCAGGCCGAAAAAACCCTTCAATCGCAGGTGCAGCACGCCATGACCACCATCGAAGCTTGCCCGGTCAAGCTGATGCTGCTCAACCAGGCGCGGGGTGGCGATCAGGACGCTTACGGGTATGGCTACGGGTATGGCTACGGCTATGGCCAAACCGCCAGCCAGGCGGCCGATGCCAATGTGCCCGTGGCTGCGGCGACATGACTCGCAGAACAAGGACGGACCCCGTGAAGACCCACCGGTACCTCGCTCCCGCCGTGCTTCCACAGCGCGCTGTGGTGTTTGCGCTGGGTGCCCTGGCCGCTGCCGCCCTGGCCTCCGTGGCGCATGCACAAGAAGCCATCAGTTCTGTGGAAGAGCCTGGTCCGAAGCCCCCCGTCTGGATCGAGCGACGCGTGTCGCTGGGACAAACGCTGTCCACCAATGGCAACCTGTCGGGCTCCAACGCGCGCAGCGAGCAGACCACCGAGGTCACTCCTGGCATCCGCGCTGTGTTCAACACTCCTCGCGTGCAGGGATTCGTCGACTACGCCTTGAGCGCGCTCTATTACGCTCAGGGCACTTCGGGCAACCAGTTCCGCAACGCGCTCAATGCCGAGGTCAAGATCAATGCTTGGGACAACCGGGCTTTTGTCGACCTGTCGGGCGTGGTGTCGAACCAGTCCATTTCGGCTTTTGGCCCCCAATCGATCAACGGGCGTTCCGACACCAACCAATCCGAGACGGCCAGCTTCCGCTTCTCGCCCTACCTGCGCGGCAGCTTTGCTGGCGACACCGATTACGAACTGCGCTACAGCCTGCAGACCGCCGACACGGATTCGGCAGCCCGCTCCGACATCACCGACCAGACCGTCTCCCTTCGGTTGGGAAGCCGCCCCGCGGGCCAGACCCTGGGTTGGTCGTTCAATGCGTCGTCGGGTGCCACCGACTACAGCCGGGGTCGTGACACCGAGTCGAGCAGCGCGCAGGGCGGTCTGATCGTCGCCGTATCGCCCCAATTGCAGGTGACACTGCTCGCCGGTGTCGAGTCGAACGACATCATCAGTCTGCAGAAGAAGTCGTACAACACGGCCGGTATCAATGTGGAGTGGCGCCCATCGGAGCGCACCCGCGTGTTTGTGGGTGTCGAAGATCGCTACTTTGGCACCGGCCACAACATCGTGCTGGAGCACCGCACGGGCCAGACGCTGTGGAGCTACATCGACACCCGTGGTGTGGTCAACAACCCCTTGCAAGATGGGGCCGCGTCGCTCGGTTCCAACTTCGATTTTTACAACCAGTTGTATGCGCAGCAGATTCCCGACCCGGTTCTTCGCGCCAGGTTCGTCAGCGACCTTCTGAACTTTTTCAATTTGCCGGCCAACGCGCCGGTCGTTCAGAACTTCCTCACCTCGTCCGCCACGCTGGACCGTGTGCAACGTGTCTCGGTCGCGCTCTCGGGCATTCGCAGCGTATGGACGCTTTCGTTCTTTCGCAGCGACTCCAGCCGACTGGACACCATCGTCAGCGGTGGTGACGATTTCGACTTCAACACCGACATCGAGCAGCAGGGCTGGAGCTTGAACTACGCGCACCGCCTGACCCCGCTCACCTCATTGAATGCCGGGCTGACCAACCAGAAAAATCGGGGCAGCTCCGGTCTCAACCTCCAATCCACCTCGGTCTCCCTGGGCCTGGGCACACGCCTGAGTCGTCGCACCTCTGCCAGCGTGCAGCTGCAACGCGGCAACTACAGCGGTTCCACGGGTTCCTTCAGCGACACAGCCCTCTCGGGTTTCATCACCCACCGGTTCTGATCCATGTACGAAGCCTTTTACGGGCTGAGCAGCAAGCCTTTCCAGCTCAACCCAGACCCCCGTTTCTATTACAGCAGCAAGCCGCACCGGCGAGCGCGCTCCTACCTTGTTTACGGCGTCATGCGTGGCGAGGGCTTCATCGTCATCACCGGTGAGGTGGGTGCCGGCAAGACCACCATCGTGCGCGACTTGCTCGACAGCCTGGAAAACGGCTCGGTGGTGGCGGCCCATCTCGTGAGCACCCAGCTTGGTGCTGAAGACGCGCTCAAGCTCGTGTGCGCAGCCTTCGGCGTGGCGGTGCGCGGCAACGGCAAGGCTGACATGCTGATGGCCCTCGAAGCCTTCTTCATCACCCAGACCACGCAAGGAAAACGCTGCCTGCTGATCGTTGATGAGGCGCAGAACTTGCAGCCGCTTGCGGTGGAAGAGCTGCGCATGCTCTCCAACTTCCAGTTCGGCGATCAGGCTCTTCTGCAGACCTTTCTGGTCGGTCAGCCCGAGTTTCGCGAGATCCTGCAGGGCCCCAGCATGCTGCAGCTGCGCCAGCGGATCACGGCGCGCTGCCACCTGGGTCCACTGGACGAAGAGGACACCCGAGCGTACGTGGAGCACCGCCTCAAGTGCGCGGGCGCGACCGAC
Organism: Polaromonas sp.; assembly: GCA_013823505.1. The sequence continues at coordinate 18,769 of PNMH01000005.1, forward strand.
AAGCCGACCTTCGAGCCCGCGATCTTTCCCGCGTTGTTCCAGCATTCGGGCGGCATTCCCCGACGCATCAATACCTTGTGCGACCGACTGCTCCTGCTGGGCTATCTCTCCGAGATGACCCACATCACGCTCGACGCCCTCAAAGAAGTGGTGGCGGAGATGCAGGTGGAGAACTCGGTTGCGCCCTCCCGCGTGGCCGAAGATCAGGAACGCTGGGCCCACCTGCCCAACGCCGGTGCCAGCGCCGCCCCCACATGGCTGAACGACGACATGGACCTGGCCGAGCTCTCGCTCGACCCCACCTTGGTGGATGGCATGAGCGACCAGCTCACCCGTGTGTCGGCTGAGCAGCTCAGCACACGCCTGCTGCGCATGGAGCGCAGCGTGCTGCGCCAGGAACGCATCAGCCTGGAGATCTTGAGTTCGCTCAAGAAGATCGTGGCTGCCGCCCGCAAGCCGCGCGCCGCGGGCTCCACCACCGACATGCCCAAGTGACCGCCATGCTGACCCGAGCACCCATCACCAACGCCTTGACGATCGACGTGGAAGACTACTTCCAGGTCTCCGCTTTCGCGCCCCACATCGACCGTGCCGACTGGGACAGCCGGGAATGCCGCGTCGAGCACAACATCGATCGCATCCTCAAGCTGCTGGACGACAAGCACACCAAGGCGACGTTCTTCACGTTGGGCTGGGTGGCTGAGCGTTACCCGCAGATGGTGCGCCGCATCGTGAGCGAAGGCCACGAGCTCGCCAGCCATGGCTACGGACACCAGCGCGCATCCGACCTGACCGAAACCGAGTTCTTCCACGACGTGTCGCACGCCAAGACCTTGCTCGAAGACATCGGGGGGCAGGCAGTGCAGGGTTACCGCGCGCCCAGCTTCTCCATCGGCACCGACAACCTGTGGGCGCTCGACACGTTGCAGCGCGCTGGCTACCGCTACAGCTCCAGCATCTATCCCGTCAAGCACGACCACTACGGCATGCCCGATGCGCCACGCTTCGCGCACCAGATCCGCGACGGTCTGATGGAGGTCCCGCCCACCACGCTGCGCATGTTCAATCGCAACCTGCCTTCCGGTGGTGGAGGCTATTTCCGTCTGTTGCCTTACGCGCTGTCGCGCTGGATGCTGCAGCAGGTGAACCAGCGCGATGCCGAGTCCGCCATCTTCTATTTCCACCCGTGGGAGATCGACGCCGACCAACCTCGCATCCCCGGTATCGACCTGAAGACGCGCTTTCGTCACTACGTGAACATCGGACGCACCGAACAGCGCCTGGCACGCTTGCTCGGCGATTTCCGCTGGGGCCGCATGGACGACATCTTCTTGAAGGAACGCTCCCCTGATCGTTTGACAGAGGTGCCCGTTGTCTGATCGCGGTGCACTGACCATCAAGCGCCTGGACAGCACCCAACCCGACCAGGTCGCCCGATGGGAAGCCTTCGTGGCAGCGTGCCCTAAGGCGACCTTTTTTCACCGCGCTGGTTGGCAAACCGTCATCCGCGACGTGTTCCGCCACCCCACGTACTTTCTCTTTGCCGAGCAGGACGGCGACATTCTGGGCGTGCTCCCGCTGGCCCACGTCAACAGCCGGCTTTTCGGTAATGCACTCACCGGCTTGCCGTTCGCGGTTTACGGCGGCGTCGCCACCGAGTCGGAGCTTGCTGCCACCTCGCTCGAAGCCGAAGCCCAACGCCTGGCTGTCGAGCTGGGCACCGACCACCTGGAGCTGCGCCACACCGAGCGCCGGCACACCGACTGGCCGGTGCAGGAGCTCTACGTCACCTTCCGCAAGGCCATCCTGCCCAAGGAAGAGGACAACATGCTCGCCATTCCGCGCAAGCAGCGCGCCATGGTGCGCAAGGGCATCAAGAACGGGCTCACCTCGCAGATCGATGCGAACGTTGACCGTTTCTTTGCGCTCTACGCCGACAACGTGCACCGCCATGGCACGCCTGCGTTTTCCAAGCGTTATTTCCAGACCCTGCTCAAGACCTTTGGCAGCGACTGCGAAGTGCTTACCGTGAGTTCGGCCGAGGGCCGGCCGCTGTCCAGCGTGCTCAGCTTCTACTTTCGCGACGAGGTGCTGCCTTACTACGCGGGCGATGACGAAGCCGCGCGCGACCTCGCCGCCAACGACTTCAAATACTGGGAACTCATGCGCATGGCCTGCGCGCGCGGGCTCAAGGTGTTCGACTACGGCCGCAGCAAAGAGGGCACTGGCCCCTACGCGTTCAAGCGCAACTGGGGATTCGAGCCCACGCCACTGCACTATGAATACCGCCTCTACAAACGAGAGAGCATTCCGCAGAACAACCCGGCCAATGCCAAATACAAGCTGCTGATCGCCACCTGGCGGCGCATGCCGCTGGGCCTGGCCAACTGGCTGGGTCCCCACATCGTGCGCAACCTCGGCTGAGCAGGCACCCATGGCCAACCTGCTCTACCTCGTGCACCGCTTGCCGTACCCTCCCAACAAGGGCGACAAGGTGCGCTCGTACCACCTGCTGCGCCACCTGCTGCAGCGCCACCGCGTGTTTCTGGGCACCTTCATCGACGACCCGGACGACGAGCAACACCTGCCCACGCTGCGCGCCTTGTGCCCCGATCTGCACGTTGAGCGCCTGGCACCTCGCACCGCCAAGATCAAGAGCCTCACCGGTCTGCTGACCGGCGAAGCCCTGACGTTGGCCTACTACCGCAGCGCGGGCATGCAGCGGTGGGTACGTGAAACCGCGGCTTCGCACGATCTGCAAGCCAGCGTGGTTTTCTCGTCAGCCATGGCGCAGTACGCACAACCCTTGCTGCCGCAGGTGCCCATGCTGGTGGATTTTGTGGATGTGGATTCAGCCAAGTGGACGCAGTACGCGCCCGCGCACCGCTGGCCACTCTCCATGGTGTACCGCCGAGAAGGCCGACGTTTGCTCGCTTACGAACGTGCAGTGGCCGCGCAGGCGCGTCGCTCGTATTTCGTCACACCCAACGAGTCGGCGCTTTTTGTTTCGCAGGCCCCCGAGTCCCGCGACAAGGTGCAATCGCTCAGCAATGGGGTGGATGCCGATTTCTTCTCGCCCGACCCGCAGCGCCCCAATCCGTTTGCAGCGGGTGAACAGGCCGTGGTGTTCACCGGCGCCATGGATTACTGGCCCAACATCGACGGTGTGAGCTGGTTCGTGGCTGACATGCTGCCGCGCTTGCGCGCCCACTGGCCGCGCGCGCGTTTCTACATCGTCGGGCGCAGCCCGTCGGCTCAGGTGCAGGCGCTGGCGAGTGAGCACGTGGTGGTCACCGGTACTGTGCCCGACGTGCGACCCTTCCTGCAACACGCCGCCGCTGTGGTGGCGCCACTGCGCGTGGCCCGTGGCATCCAAAACAAGATCCTGGAGGCCATGGCCATGCGCAAGGCCGTGGTCACGGTCAACAGCTGTGCCGACGCGATCGGTGCGACCGCAGAGCAGGGGCTGTTGCGAGCCGAGTCGCCCGACGAGTTTGTGCAGGCGCTGGCCCCCTTGATGGACCATCCCGGCCATGCGACTGAACTGGGCTTGCGTGCGCGTGCGTTTGTGGAGCAGGGCTTCAGCTGGCAGGCGCACTTGAGCGGCATTGACGCCTGGCTGAGTCCGTTGCAGACGAAAGACACCGTCAACCCACCAAAGGCCGCCATCCATGTCTGACGTTGCCTCCATCTCAGCCCGCACGCCCGCCCACTGGCGCCTGCCGCTGGCGTCGCTGGTGCTGTTGCTGCTGGCCATCCTCGTGTTGCACGCTCACACGGTGGTGGGCATGGTTACCATCTGGTCCCGCTCGGACACCTACGCCCATGGCTTCGTGGTGCCCGTCATCTCGCTCTGGCTGATCTGGCGCATCCGCCATACACTCGCCGCGCTGGTGCCCAAGCCCAGCCCGCTGGCCTGCCTCATGCTGCTGGGTGCTGCGGGCTTCTGGCTTGCAGGCGACCTGGTGGCCGTGAACGCGGCCACCCAGCTCGCACTGGTCATGTTGCTGGTGCTGGCCGTGCCTGCGGTGCTGGGCTGGCCATTGGCTCTGGCCATGGCGTTCCCGCTGGGCTTTCTGTTTTTTGCCGTGCCCATCGGCGACTTCATGCTGCCGTATTTCATGGAGTGGACGGCCGACTTCACCGTGCTGGCGCTGCGCATCAGCGGCATACCAGTCTATCGCGAAGGCCTGCAATTCATCATCCCTTCGGGCGCGTGGTCGGTGGTGGAGGCCTGCAGCGGCATCCGCTACATGATCGCTTCGGTCACGGTGGGCTGCCTGTTCGCCTACCTCAGCTACAGCAGCCTGAAGAAGCGCCTCATCTTTGTGGGCGTGGCCATTCTGGTGCCGCTGGTGGCGAACTGGTTGCGCGCTTACATGATCGTGATGATCGGTCACCTCTCGGGCAACGAGCTGGCCACCGGCGTGGACCACCTCATCTACGGCTGGGTGTTTTTCGGGGTGGTGATCCTCGCCATGTTGTTTGTGGGTGCGCGCTGGGCGGACGCCCCCGCGCCTGCGGCAGGGCCCGTGGCGTCGGCTGTTCCGTCCAACACCGCGGGAGTCGGGCGGTCCACCGCCATCACGGCTCTGGTGGCGCTGTTGATCGTCGCCTCGCCTCATGCGCTGGAGCGTCTGCTCGCACTCGGCACCCAGACCGGGTCGGTGGTCCTCAGCGCCCCAGCCGTGCAGGCACCTTGGCAGAAAGCCGCCAACCCGCCGAGCGACTGGGTGCCGGCCTTCCAGTTGCCGTTGGCGACCAGCCACAGCGGGTACGTCGGTCCGAAAGCGGAAAACGTGGGCGTACACCTGAGCTACTACCGCCAGCAAGACTATGAGCGCAAGCTGGTCAGCTCGCAGAACATGCTGGTCGTCCACGACGACAAGCAGTGGGCGCAAGTGGCCGGCGGCAGCGATACCACCGAGTTGGCCGGCCAGCCGCTCACGGTGGCTGCTGCCACGCTGCGCAACCAGGCCGGTGGTCTGGCGGCGAACAGCCAGCGCCTGCAGGTCTGGCGCTTCTATTGGGTCAACAACCGCTTCACGGCCAGCGACGCACTGGCCAAAATACAGGGCGCCTTGAGCCGGATCACCGGGCAGGGCGACGATGGAGCCATTTTGGTCATCTACACCCCGCTCGACCCGCAGTTGAACGATGCCGACGCACGCGCGGCTGCCACCGCTGTGCTGCGGAGTTTCATGCAGAGCCAGGGCGGCGCCATCGAAGCCGCCTTGAAGACCACCCGGGGGGCGAACTGAATGTGCGGCATCTCCGGCTTGTTTGACACGCAGGGCCAGCGCGGGTTTGACCGCGCGCTGGCCGCGCGCATCAACAACATTCAGGCCCACCGCGGACCCGACGAAGACGATCTGCATTTCGAGCCCGGCCTGGCCCTGGGCCATCGTCGTCTGTCGGTGATCGACCTCGCCACTGGCCAGCAGCCGTTGTTCAACGAAGACGGCAGCGTGGGCATCGTCTTCAACGGCGAGATCTACAACTTTCAAGAGCTTGTGCCCGAGCTTCAGGCCCTGGGCCACACCTTCAAGACGCGCAGCGACACCGAGGTGATCGTGCACGCCTGGGAGGCCTGGGGTCCCGAGTGTGTGCACCGGCTGCGAGGCATGTTCGCCTTTGCGCTGTGGGATCGCAACCAGCAAACCCTGTTCCTTGCTCGCGATCGCATGGGTGTGAAGCCCATGCACTACGCCTGGCTGCCCGACGGTACGTTTGTCTTCGGCTCCGAGCTCAAGGTGATCACGGCTCACCCCGGCTTCGTGCGCGACATCGACCCTCTGGCGGTGGAAGATTACTTTTCGTTCGGCTACGTGCCCGACCCACGTTGCATTTACCGCAACGCCCACAAATTGCCCGCTGCCCACACGCTCACCCTGCGCCGGGGCGATGCCAAACAGGCCCTGCCTGTGCCGTACTGGGACGTGCACTTCACCAACGACAACCCGATCAGCCAGGCCGAAGCCGAAGCCGAGTTGCGCGATCGCGTGCGCGAATCGGTGAAACTGCGACTGATCGCCGACGTGCCGCTGGGTGCTTTTCTCTCGGGCGGCGTCGATTCGAGCGCCGTGGTGGCCACCATGGCTGGGCTGTCCACCACACCGGTGCACACCTGCGCCATTGGTTTTGACGATCCACGCTTCAACGAGTCCGCATTCGCCCAGCAGGTGGCCGACCGTTACCAGACCGACCACCGCCTCGAAGTGGTGAAAAGCGACGACTTCGACCTCATCGACACCCTGGCCTGGCTCTACGACGAACCCTACGCCGACAGCTCCGCCATCCCCACCTACCGTGTGTGCCAGATGGCGCGCAAACACGTGACCGTGGCGCTCTCGGGTGACGGCGGCGACGAGAGCCTGGGTGGCTACCGGCGTTACCGCATGCACCTGGGTGAGGAGAGCGTGCGCAGCCGCTTGCCTCACTCCCTGCGCGGCCCGCTGTTCGGCTCGCTCGGCCACCTCTACCCCAAGGCCGACTGGGCGCCGCGCATGTTCCGCGCCAAGACCACCTTCCAGGCCATGGCCATGGACTCGGTGCAGGCCTACCACCACAGCATGTCGCACCTGCGCGCCGACCAGCGGCAGCGCCTGTTCTCGCCAGCGTTTCAGAAACGCCTGGGCGGCTACAACTCGCTGGCCGTGTTCCGCGACCACGCCCAGCGCGCCAACACCGATGACCCGCTCGCGCTCATCCAGTACCTGGACTACAAGACCTGGCTGGTCGGCGACATCAACACCAAGGTCGACCGCGCCAGCATGGCGCACTCGCTCGAAGTGCGTGAGCCGCTCATGGACCACCAGCTGATTGAATGGCTGGCCACGCTGCCCAGCAGCCTCAAGATCAACGCGGGTGAAGGCAAATTCGTTTTCAAGAAGGCTTTCGAGCCGCTGCTGCCCCACGACATCCTGTACCGCTCCAAGATGGGCTTCTCGGTGCCGCTGGCCAGCTGGCTGCGCGGGCCGCTCACCGAGCGCATGCGCGAGTCGGTGTTGAGCCCTCGCATGCTGGACTCGGGCTACTTCAACGCCGAGACCCTGCGCACGCTGATCGACCAGCACCTGAGCCGACAGTTCGACCACTCGACTGCGCTGTGGATGTTGATCATGTTTGATGCGTTTCTGCGCCAGGCGCAGGCGCCTGTGCAGATGTCACCCGTCGCTGCCGCCCCGGCGATGGCCACACCCGCATGAGCCCCACACCGCGCCGCCGGCGCATCGTCCACGTGGTGTACAGCTTCTCCGTGGGCGGGCTCGAAAACGTCATCGTGCAGCTCATCAACCGCCTGCCCGCCGACCAGTTCGAACACGTGGTGCTCTCGCTCACCACCATCAGCGATTTCAGGAACCGCATCACCCAGCCCGGCGTGCGCTTCATCGAGCTGCACAAACAACCCGGCCACGCCATCCCCTTGTATCCGCGCATCTACCAGCTGCTGCGCGAACTCAAGCCCGACGTGGTTCACACCTGCAACCTGGCCGCGCTGGAGATCACGCCACTGGCGTGGCTGGCGCGGGTGCCGCTGCGCATCCATGCCGAACACGGCTGGGACGCACACGACCCGCAAGGCCAGAACCCGCGCTACCAGCGCCTGCGAAAGCTCTACAAGCCTTTCGTGAGTCACTATGTCTCGGTGTCCAAAGACCTCGACGACTACCTGGCCCGAGCGATCGGTGTGCCGGCCAGCCGCCGCAGCCTGATCGCCAACGGCGTGGACACCGACACCTTTGCCCCACGTGTGGGCCCCGCTGCAGCCGTGCCGGGTTGCCCCTTTGTGCCTGGCCAACATTGGCTTGTGGGCACCGTGGGGCGCCTGCAAACCGTGAAGAACCAACCCTTGCTGGCCCGGGCTTTTGTGCGCTTGCTGCGTGCGCATCCCGAAATGGCCGAGCGCGCGCGGCTGGTGATCGTGGGTGAGGGGCCGCTGCGCAGAGAGATTGAAGGCATCCTCGCGCAAGCTGGTGCGTCTCATTTGGCGTGGGTGCCGGGCGGTCGTGGCGACATTCCTGAAGTCCTGCGCATGCTCGATTGTTTTGTGTTGCCTTCAGAAACCGAAGGAACCTCCTGTACGTTGCAGGAAGCCATGTCTTGCGGGCTTCTGTGTATCGCGACAGCGGTAGGAGGCACACCCGAACTGCTGGCGCATGGTCGCGCGGGCGTGTTGCTAGAGCCAGGCAATGTCGATGCGCTGACGAATGAGCTGGCGCGCTCCTATGCAAGCCTCGACGAGTCGCGGCACCTCGGTCACGTTGCGCGTGAGCTGGCCCTGTCCAGCTTCGGCATGGCTGGCATGGTTCGCCAATACCTTGAGGGCTTCAGTCTCGGTCGTGTCCAAGCTACTCACTCTTCCCATGCGAATCCTGCACGTCCTTGATCATTCAATTCCGCTGCACAGCGGCTACACCTTCCGCACGGCCGCGTTGCTGCGGGAGCAGCGAGCATTGGGATGGGAGACGCACCACATCACCTCGCCCAAGCAGGGCAGGGTGTCGGTCGAACATGAGGAAATTGAAGGTCTTAGCTTTCACCGCACGCAGCCAACTGACGGCTTGTTCGGCCGTTTGCCGGTGGTGGGTGAATGGACCTTGATGCGCAAGCTCACCCAGCGCCTCGAACACGTGGCTAACGAGATCCGGCCCGACCTCATCCATGCCCATTCGCCCCTGCTCAACGCTTTTCCCGCTTTGAGGGTGGGGCGTGCTCTGGGCATTCCAGTGGTCTACGAGATTCGTGCCTTTTGGGAAGACGCCGCCGTGGACCATGGCAGCACCCGCGAAGGTAGCCTGCGCTACCGGGCAACCCGCGCGTTGGAAACCCGCGCAATTCATCAGGCGGCCCATGTGTTCACCATTTGCGAGGGGCTCAGAGCCGACATTGTGGCCCGCGGGGTGCCCACGAGCAAAGTCACCGTGATCCCCAATGCGGTGAATGTGGAGGCATTCCAGTTGGCCCAACCCGCAGAGCCCGCCTTGCAACAGCAGTGGGGGCTGGAAGGTCGCACCGTCATCGGATTCATTGGATCGTTTTACGCCTACGAAGGGCTCGACCTGTTGGTGGACGCCATGCCCGCGTTGATCAAGGCCCGGCCCGACGCCTGTCTGCTGCTGGTGGGTGGCGGCCCGCAAGAGGCGAACCTCAAGGCGCAGGTGCAAGCGCTTGGACTTCAGGCACACGTGGTGTTCACTGGCCGGGTTCCCCACAAGGAAGTGAACCGCTATTACGACCTCATTCATGTGCTTGCCTATCCCCGGCACTCCATGCGGCTCACTGAACTGGTGACGCCCTTGAAGCCGCTGGAGGCCATGGCGCAAGGCCAGCTGTTTGTGGCGTCTGACGTGGGCGGGCACCGCGAACTCGTGGAGCACCAGAAGACCGGCATCCTGTTCAAGGCCGACGATGCTGCGGCGCTTGCCAAGGCACTGCTCGATCTGTTGAACAACCCCGCCAGCTGGCCTGCGCTCAGAGCCAACGGCAGGTATTTCGTCGAGTCGGTCAGGAACTGGCGCAACAGCGTGGCCAACTACAAACCCGTTTACGAATCTCTTGCACGGAAAGAAGAAAAATGAAAGTCATGGTCGTCTTCGGCACCCGCCCCGAAGCCATCAAAATGGCGCCGCTGGTCAAGGGCCTGCAGGCCCGCGCCGGCGAGATTGAGACGGTGGTGTGCGTGACCGCACAACACCGTGAAATGCTGGACCAGGTGCTCAAGCTGTTCGACATCGTGCCCGAGCACGACCTCAACGTCATGAAGCCGGGGCAGGACCTGTTCGACATCACCGGCAGCATCCTCGCTGGGCTCAAGCCCGTGCTGCTGCAGGAGAAGCCCGACCTGGTGCTGGTGCATGGCGACACCACCACCACACTGGCCGCGAGCCTGGCCGCGTACTACGCGCGGGTGCCCGTGGGCCATGTGGAAGCGGGTCTGCGGACTGGCAACAAACAGGCGCCATACCCCGAAGAGATGAACCGACGCCTCACTGGCGCCATCGCCGATCTGCACTTTGCGCCGACCAGCGCGGCCGAAGCCAACCTGCTGCGAGAAGGCGTGCCACCTGCAAGTATCCATGTGACGGGTAACACCGTCATAGACGCGCTGCTGGCCGTGGTGCACAAGCTGCGCAACGATGCCGAGGCACAAAAGATTTTGAAGGAGCGCTTTGCCTTCCTGAACCCGACGAAGCGGCTGATTCTCGTCACTGGGCATCGCCGCGAAAACTTTGGCGAAGGTTTTCAGAATATCTGCCAGGCGCTGGCCGATGTCGCTGCCGAGCACAGCGACGTGGAAGTCTTGTACCCAGTTCACCTGAACCCCAATGTGCGCAAGCCGGTGGCCGACATTCTGGCCGCCCGGAAGCTCGTCAATGTGCACCTCATCGACCCGGTGGACTACCTCCCTTTTGTGTACCTCATGGACCGGTCCTACCTCATCATCACCGACTCGGGTGGCGTGCAGGAAGAGGCGCCTTCGCTTGGCAAACCGGTGCTGGTGATGCGCGATACCACCGAACGGCCGGAGGCGGTGGATGCCGGCACGGTGCGGTTGGTGGGAACTTCGCGCGAGAAGATCGTGGATGAGACCCGCCGGCTGCTCACCGAGGAGGCCGAATACACCCGCATGTCCCGGGCGCACAACCCCTATGGCGACGGCAAGTCCGTCGAACGAATCATTCAATCGATTTTCTCTTTGCAAGGAAAACAATAAATGGCACGCGAACTGCAAAAAATCATCGTCATGGGCCTGGGTTACATCGGCCTGCCTACCGCCTCCATGCTCGCCACCAAAGGCCACACCGTGCTGGGTGTGGACGTCAACGAGTCGGCGGTAAACACCATCAATTCGGGACGCATCCACATCATCGAGCCCGACCTCGACATCCTCGTGCGCTCCGCCGTGAACAGCGGCAACCTGCGCGCTTCCCTCACGCCGGAGGAGGGCGACACCTTCATCCTGGCCGTGCCCACGCCGTTCAAGGAAGAGGGTGGCAACCCCAAGGCGCCCGACCTCTCGTATGTGGAGGCCGCCACCCGCGCCATTGCGCCTTACCTGCGCGAAGACAACCTGGTCATTCTGGAATCCACATCGCCGGTGGGCACCACCGAGGTGATCGAGAACATCATCTCGGAAATGAGGCCCGACCTTGCCGGCAAGATTCACACCGCCCATTGCCCCGAGCGCGTGCTGCCCGGTCACATCTTGCGCGAGCTGGTGGACAACGACCGCATCATCGGCGGCACCACCAAGGCGGCTATTGCCAAGGCACGCACACTCTACAAGACCTTCTGTAACGGTGCGATTCTGGAAACCGACAGCCGCACTGCCGAGCTTTCCAAATTGGTGGAGAACTCGTTCCGCGACGTCAACATCGCGTTTGCCAACGAGCTGTCGGTCATCTGCGACAAGCTGGGCATCAGCGTGTGGGAAACCATCTCGCTGGCCAACCGCCATCCACGCGTGAACATCTTGCAGCCTGGTCCTGGCGTGGGTGGCCACTGCATTGCGGTGGACCCTTGGTTCATTGTTTCGAGCGCACCTGACGAATCGCGGCTGATCCGCACTGCCCGCGAAGTGAACGATGCCAAACCCCACTGGGTCATTGAAAAAGTGCGAGCCAAGGCCGAACGGTTCAAAGACCCGGTCATTGGTTGCCTGGGCCTCACTTTCAAGGCCAACATTGACGACCTGCGCGAGTCTCCGTCGATGGACATCGTGAAACTGTTGCTCAAGTCAGGCATCGGCACCGTGATGGCTTGCGACCCCAATGTCAGCAAAGACAAGGCGCCATTCCCGCTGCACGATCTGAAAGACGTTCTGAAAAAAGCCGACATTCTGCTGCTGCTGGTTGATCACCACGAATTCACCGACATCGATCCGCAAGTGATCAAGGACAAAGTGGTCATCGACACCAAGGGCGTATTGCGCTGATTCGGTTCGCATGAAAGTCTTGCTCTTCTCTTCGCTCTATCCGAGCTCGGTGCGGCCCATTCATGGGATCTTCGTGGAGACGCGTCTGCGCGAACTGCTTAAGACCGGCGAGGTGCAGGCCAAGGTCGTCGCGCCGGTGCCCTGGTTTCCCTCCAGCGCGGAGCGCTTCGGCGACTATGCATTGTTCGCGGCCACGCCTCGGCGGGAAGAGCGCAACGACATTGAGGTGCATCACCCGCGCTACTTGCTGCTGCCCAAGGTCGGCATGAACATGGCACCGTATGCGATGGCCCTTGGTGCGCTTGCCACCGTGAAGCGCCTGCAGCGCGAAGGCTTTGACTTCGACTTGATCGACGCCCACTATTACTACCCCGACGGTGTGGCCGCCGGACTGCTGGCCAAATGGCTGGGCAAGCCCTTTTTCGTGACGGCGCGTGGCACGGATCTGAACCTGATCCCCGAGTACCCTTTTCCCCGCAAGCTGATCCTTCAAACCGCCGCGCAGGCCCGCGGCTCCATCGGCGTCTGCCAAGCACTCATGGACACGCTGGCCCAACTCGGCGCCGATCCATCCAAGCTGCACACGCTGCGCAACGGTGTGGACCTGGAACGCTTCGTGCCCGAGCCGCGCGACCTGGCCCGGGCCCGGCTGGGCCTGAACGCGCAAGGCACGTATCTGCTGTCGGTGGGTCACCTCATCGAACGCAAAGGCCATCACATCGCCATCGAAGCGCTGGCGCAACTGCCCGGGGTCACGCTGCTCGTTGCCGGCTCCGGCCCGGAAGAGGGAGCCCTCAAGGCCCTGGCCAGCCGTCTCGGCGTGGCCGAGCGCGTGCACTGGGCCGGTGTGGTGCCACAGACCGACCTGAAGTGGTGGTACAGCGCGGCCGATGCGCTCACGCTGTGCAGCAGCCGCGAAGGTTGGGCCAACGTGCTGCTGGAAGCCATGGCCTGCGGCACGCCGGTGATTGCCACGAACATCTGGGGGACGCCGGAGGTGGTGAGTACACCGAATGCGGGTGTGTTGATGGAGAAGCGAGATGCGCCTTCGCTCTCAGCGGCGTGGAATGCGCTCCAACGTGCCGCGCCAGCTCGGGAACTCACCCGTGCCCACGCAGCCACCTTCTCCTGGGATGACACCACCGTTGGGCAGCTGAACCTGTTTCAAAACGGAACCCTTGCCCATGAGCACGCTTGAATCGACGGCGCCCCTGGTGGTGGATCTGGACGGTACATTGACGTCCACGGACACGCTGGTCGAGAGCGTCTTGATTCTCCTGAAGCGCCAGCCCTGGCGCTTGCTGCAGATGGGCTTTTGGCTGTTGGCAGGTCGCGCCCATTTCAAGGAAAAGGTGTCGGCGCTGGTGGACCTGGATGTGTCTGGCTTGCCGTGGCGCAGCGACTTCGTGGACTGGCTGGTGGCCCAACGCGCAGGCGGGCGGCGCATGGTGCTTGCCACAGCAGCCCACAGCCGGATTGCCGATGCAGTGTTCCGGCATTGGTCCTTGTTCGACGATGTGCTGGCCTCATCAGCCACCAACAACCTCAAAGGGCCACGCAAGCTCAAAGCCATTCAGGCACTTCTGGGCGACCGCTTTGCTTATGCGGGTGACAGCACGGCAGATCTTCCGATCTGGAGGGCCGCCGAGTCGGCCGTGCTGGTCGGAGCTTCGCCGCAGCTGAGTGCTCAGGTGCAATCCATCACCCGCGTGGAGGCTGCCTTTCCATCAGGCCCAACAGGCCTTCGCACCTGGCTCAAGGCCCTGCGTGTGCACCAGTGGTTGAAGAACCTGCTGTTGTTCGTCCCACTTTTCACCGCGTTCGAGGGCGTCCAATGGCGCGACTGGCTGTTGGTGGTGGTTGCATTCGGCGCCTTTTCGCTCGCTGCTTCTGCCACCTATGTGTTGAACGATTTGTGGGACCTTGAGAGCGATCGTCGCCACCCGCGCAAAAGGCTTCGCCCCTTCGCCAGCGGCGCGCTCAGCCTGAGCAGTGGAATTGCTGTGGCTTTGCTCAGCCTGGCGGTGGCGTTCGCCCTGTCTGCGTTGGTTTCCCAGGGGTTCTCCGCCATGCTGGTGGGCTATGTGGTGCTCACCACGCTCTACAGCCTGGTTTTCAAGACCTATGTGTTGATGGACGTGCTCATGCTCGCCATGCTCTACACCTACCGTGTCATCGCCGGCTCCATCGCGGTGGCGATCGAAGTCACACCATGGTTGTTTGCGTTCAGTGTGTTCACCTTCTTCAGCCTCGCGCTGGTCAAGCGCTGTGCCGAGCTGGTGCTTCTGGAGAGCGCGGGCCGTACCGCAAGCCACGGCCGGGACTACCGCACCGAGGACCTGGTGGTTCTCTGGCCCCTGGGCATTGCAGCCAGCTTGTGTGCGGTGGTGGTTTTTGGGCTGTATGTGGCCACCCCCGCTACTGAAGCGCGCTATGCCAACGTACAGTGGCTGTGGCTCATGGCGCCTGCGCTGCTGTACTGGTTTTCCAGGTTGTGGATCAAGACGGTGAGGGGGGAAATGCACGATGACCCCATCGTCTTTGCGGTGCGTGACCGCGGCAGCCGTTTGGTGGTGATCGCCATGGTGTTGTTGGTTGCGCTTGCGCACTGGAGAGCATGAACATGGACACGTTTCCGCAACACAAGGCCGCCCGGATCGAGGCCTCGACCGCCATGGTTTGGGTGGCGGCTATTGCCATCGTGGTGGTGGTCGCGCTCCTGTTCCTGCAAGCACCTCACGGCGGTGCTTTTTATTGGAGCGACGCACCGCGACACGCGCTCAACGGCGTGTTTGTGAAAGACCTGCTGCTCGACCTGCCGCTGGATGACCCCGCAGGCTACGCCTATCGCTACTACGCGCAATACCCCGCGCTGACCATCCTCTTTTATCCACCGCTTTTTTACGCGATCAGCGCTCCTTTCTATGCGCTGCTGGGCGTGTCGCACGAAACCGCATTGTTCGTGGTGTTCCTCCACTACGTTGCCTACGGGCTGGGTTGCTTCGCGCTCGCCCGCTTCTGGTTGAGCGCCATGCCGTCGTTGGTGTTTGCGCTGCTCATGGTGCTGCTGCCCGAGGTCGCCTTTTGGGGCCGGCAGGTCATGCTTGAGATTCCCGCCTTCGCGTTTCTGGTCTGGAGCGCGGTGGCCTTGATGCGGTATGTGCGTGGTGCCCCTGTGGGCTGGCTGTACCTGTGTGCTGCCCTGTTGGTTTGCGCGCTGTACACCAAAATCAGCGTTGCCTATGTGGGCCTCGTCTACCTCATCGTCTTGCTTCAGCGGGAAGGCCTGGGTTTGTTCAGGCACAAACACGTCTATGCCGTGGCGCTGCTGTCTGCTGTCGCTTTGATTCCCCTCTTGGTTCTGACCGTCAAGTTCGGTCAGGCCAACGTTCAGTCGGTCACCGGTGTGGCCGATGCGGTGGCCTCGCGCCGTTCTTTGGAAGCCTGGCTTTGGTACGCCAGGCAGATTCCTTCGCAGGTTGGCTGGGTGGTGGCGCTGCTTGCTTGCCTGGGCGTTGTCTTCGCCTGCCTGCAGGCTTGGCGAAAGGCTGAATCGGTCAAGGCCTTGCCGTTCTGGGCACTGTGGTTTGTGATCGGCTACTTGTTCTTCTCGTCGATCGACTTGAAAGAAGCCCGCCACAGCGTCTTTCTGCTCGCTGCAGTGGTGTTTGTGGCGGTCTGGTTTCTGGACACCTTGCTGTCCAAAAAACTGGCAGTTGGCGCTCTTTGCCTTGTCGTTGCCAGCACCGCGGCCACCACGGTTTTTGACAGACCCGTTTTCTATATCAAGGGCTACGCCGAGGCGGTGGACCTGGTTGCAAAACAGGCTCCGCGCGACAGCGTGGTGCTTTTTTCCGGCTACCGCGATGGTTCTTTCGTCTTCAACATGCGAGCCCGCGAAGACCGCCGCGACTTGAGCGTTCTTCGTGCTGACAAGATCTTGCTTAGCGTGGCGGTGCGCAGAGAACTCGGTGTGCAAGAGAAAGATCTTTCCGAGGCTGAGATTGCCCAGACGTTGAACGACAACGGTGTTCACTACGTGGTGATGCAACCCGGTTTCTGGACCGACCTGGAAGCCATGCGCCGGTTTGAACGCGTGATGGCCACGCCGCAGTTCGAGGAGGTGGCTCGCATTGCGACGCCTGCCAACCACAAGGCGCATGAAATCGAACTGGTGGTCTATCGAAACCTGGGCAAAGTCGGTCCGAAACCAGACAAGCTCAACATCGAGCTGAAGATCATCAACCGCACCATTTCAACCCAATAGATCGGAACAACCCATGGAAGCGTTGATCCTCACACTGGACGTTCTCTGCATGACCTACCTCTGCTGGAGGTTGTTCAAGGTGAATGAGAAGTCGTCGAAGCATCCCGACCTGGGGCCGCTTTCCTACAAGCAGCCCAGCCAAGAGTGATGACAGTACATACAAGCATCAAAGGGCGAGCGTCCCATGCGTGATCTCATGTTCGCCACGCTCATGTTGCTGGCCATCCCGTTGGCCATCGCAAGGCCTATTAACGCCTATTACTTGTGGGGCTGGACAGCGGTGCTGATTCCGACCAGCTACTTCTACGGATTCATGTCGAGTGCGCGTCTGAACTTTGTGTTTGCCGTTTTGACGCTGGCTCTGGTGGCGCTCGGTCGCGTGAAGTGGAGTGACTACCAGCCCAACCGGGTGACCTGGCTGTATCTATTGTTTTTTGGCCACGCGACCTTAGTCTTCTTGTTGGGCTACGAAGGTAATCCAGATAACGCTCGGTACTACGAATTGTTGCTCAAGAGTCTTGTCTTTTGTCTCCTAATGCCGCTGTTCATCAACAGCAGGCTGCGGATACACGTGATGTTGCTGGTGATTGTCCTAGGCTTGGGTCTTCATGGCGTTGTGAATGGACTCAAGACACTGGCTTCTGCTGGTGGCCACAACATGACGGGACCTGCCGGAACCATGCTTTTTGATCGAAACCATCTTTCCACAGCATTGGCGCTGGTTTTACCGATCATCTACTACCTCTATTTGTACACAGCTAACAAGCTCGTTCGGCTTGCATTTCTAGGTGCGTTCGCGGTGGTCGCCTTGGCAATCATGGGAGGGGGGTCGCGAGGTGGATTCATCGCCTTGTCTGTTGTTGGGGTCTGGCTCATCATGACTTCTCGCCATCGGTTGTGGACGCTTCTTTTTGTCGGTTTTCTCGGGATTGCCCTTTACTATTTTGGGGCTGAACTTTGGACCGATCGCCTGTCGACTATCCAGGAAGCTGGGGTGGACGAGTCATTCGTCGGTCGAATGGTTGCCTGGAAAGTCAGTTCAGCAATTGCCCTTAGCCACCCGTTCTTTGGAGCAGGCTTTCATGCTGTGCAAGTAAACGAAATTTGGGACATCTTCAAAACATCGCCTGGTCTGCTGGGATTCTTGGATCTGCCTGTGCCAACGTTCAGTGCAAAGGCAGCGCATAGCATCTACTTTGAGGTGATGGGCGATATGGGTTTCGTTGGTTTCTTCCTGTTCATTGCAATACTTCTGCAAGCTATTCACAGTCGCTTCGCCATCAAGCGGATGGTCAAGGAGTTGGGCGGCTCTGGGCACTTGTGGGCCAGAGACATGGCCGATATGTTGATGTTGTCGGTCATTGCATACATGGCCGGCGGTGCAGCTGTCAGCCTGGGGTATTTAGAGGTGACCTATATGGTCATCATGTTGATGGAGCTGCTAAGGCTTCAGGTCGCTCGAGAAGTGGCTGCGAATTCCCGCAGCCTTGCAGAGCACTCAGCAGCCATATCGCCAAGTCCGGCCAATCCTTCTGCCAGTCGAGGAAATGCAGCAAACGTGAAGGGAGGCTAGAAATGTTCGCTATGCCACTCCTTCACACCCTGTCCAAAGACAAGCTGTCTGTCTTCTTGTTTCATAAAGTGCCGGAGGTCCCAGATCCACTGGTTCCCCACGACTTTGACTTGGCCAGATTCGAGTCCATGTTGGACCGCATCGCAAGGAACTTCACCGTTCTCCCTGTGGGCTATGCTATTGAGCGTCTGCGCAAAGGATCACTTCCTCGAAGAACTGCTTGCATCACCTTTGACGATGGTTACCCGGACTGGCAGTTCGGCGTGCTGCCCGCTCTCCGAAGCCGAAACATGCACGCCACCTTCTACATCACCACAGGTCAGTTTGACCGCAGGCCACTTTGGCATGAGCGCATTCTCGCGGCGGTGCGTGCCTTGCCCGATGGAACTTTTGACTTGGGCTATGCCCCTTTGCCAACACGGACTCTTGCTACCCTGCTGGATCGGCAGCAGCTTGTGCAGCGGCTGGAGCTCGAGCTCAAATACCTCACGTTGCCCAAGAGAGAGGAGCTGATGCAGCGCTTGGAAGCGATGGCTGGTGTGTCTCCCGATGCCGTGCCCGTGATGTCCTCAGATGCGCTCCGCGACCTTCACAGCCAAGGGTTCGGCGTGGGCGCTCACACGATCGATCATCCCATCCTCGACTATTGCGATGAGCGACAAGCCAACCACGAGATTGGTGACGTCAAGGAGCAGCTTGAAGGGATGGTGGCGGGCCGAGTGGATGGCTTTGCTTACCCCAACGGCCGACCCTACGCCGACTTTTCGCGCCTGCATGTTGACGCGGTGAAGAAGGCAGGCTACACCCACGCCGTGACGACTCATTGGGGGGTGGCAAAGCCAGAAACCTCTGTGTTTCAGATTCCCAGGTTTACGCCCTGGGCCAAACGGGAATGGCACGCCCTCTATCAAGTTGGGCGCAACTTGCTGACGGATCCCATGTTGGTTCCTGAGAGCAATTCATGAGCGTGGTTACCCGTTTGAAACAAGGGTTGAAGTCAGCCCTTTATCGGTTCGGTGTGTTTGGCTTGTTGAATTGGTGGCGCAACCGGAATGTGCTTACTGTGCTCATGTTTCACAGGGTGTTGCCAGCAGAATCCGTGGCGTTTCAACTCGCCGAGAGGGAGTTCACTTTCTCCACCACAGGCTTTGATCAATGTCTCGAATTCGTGGGCCGTCACTACAGCGTTGTCTCGTTGCAGGATGTGAAAGCCGCTTGGAATGGCAGCGCCAAGCTCCCGCGGAACCCAGTGCTCATCACCTTTGATGACGGTTGGCGCGACACGGTCGTGCATGCAGAGCCATTGCTCAGGAAGCACAACATGACTGCCGTCCTGTTCCTCGCCACCGAGGTGCTTGAGTTGGAAGGCGGTCGTTGGTGGCAGGACGCGTTGGTTGCGGTGATGTCCGATGAGAGGAGCCATCAGCGCTTGCAGGCTGCGATCCGCGACAGCCGCGCTCCTGTCGTGCCAGACGAACCCGTGGAGGCCGGCAGGGCTCTGACTGCCTACGTCGCTTCCCTCCACGAAGTAGAGCGTCGGCAACTGCTCGATTTCGCGCAGCCGGGCGTTCTTGATGCGATACGTGAGAGACAAATGTTGACACTGGATGATCTGCTGCAACTTGAAAGCGGCGCCATTGAACTCGGCGGCCACGGGCACACCCACGCTCCACTCACGCAGGCGAGGGACCCTCAAGCGGAACTGATGACGTCACGGGAGAAACTTGGAGCACTTTGGACTGGACCACTCAGCATGTCGTTTCCTCACGGTGCGATGAATGAAGCACTGGTCAGCCAAGCGCACAACGCTGGGTTTGAACTTGTGTTCACCAGCGAGCCCACGGTGTCTGAGGTTGGCAACGCAGCCCACTCGACGTTAGGTCGGATTCACGTCCCTGAGAACCGTTGGACTTGCCATAACGGACACGTCGACCCCGCTCAACTCGCCACTTTCCTCTTCTTTCGCCCTCGTGCCGCTGTGGTCAGCAATAAGGCGCCTGCATGAGCGAGTCTCATCGGTACCGCGTGCTCCGAAAGTCGTTTGATGCTTTGGAGCCGGAAGAGTTGGTCGCTTGGCAGGGCATCCACGATGAGAATGAGCAAAGCCGATGGGCTTTTCTTTCGCCTGCGTTTTCGTCGGCTGCTCACCGAAACACAGGCCCCGTGACCCTGCTGCTTTTTTTCGATGGAACTGTGCTGGTTGCGGTGCTGTCGCTGCAGCGATATCGCGGCTGGTTGGGCAGGCTGGGCCTTTACGAGCCAGTGGGCCGGGAACTGGCCGACTACTCTGGAGTGATCGCGCGCAAAGGCGTACGAATCAACCTGCATCAGGCGTTGAGGCAAGGTGGCATTCCTTGCTTGTACTTCACCCATCTCGACGAGCAGCAGCAACAGCACGGGCTTGCAGGTTCTTCGCCTCGCATCGGGCTTCGTACCCTGGTGCACGCTGACGGTGGAGAAAAGCATTGGGAGCTGTTGCGCTTGCAGGACAAGAAATTGGTGGCAGACACCGAGCGGCGTGAACGCAAGCTCGAAAAAGAGCACGGTGCCATTCACTTTGAAATGCTGTCATCTGACCCAGACCGCGTGTTGGACGAACTCATACGCCTGAAGAATGCGCAGTACGTCCGAACAGGAAAGGTTGGTGCGCCTTTGATGGATCCAGGGAACGCGAGCTTGCTCCGAGAATTGAGCAGGAGCTTTTTGCCTTCCTGCAAGGGGCAACTCAGCTCAATTTCGGTAAATGGTGAGTTGGTGGCAGCCCACTTTGGCCTGCAATCGAATGCCACCCTTCATTTCTGGTTCCCGGTGTATGACGAGCGCTACTCGGCATACTCGCCAGGTCGAATCTTGTTTCGACGCATCCTGTTTGCCAGTCAGCAAGAGGGAATCAACATGATCGACCGAGGCGAAGGTGATACCTCAGCCAAACGAGACTTTGCCAACGATACCCATCAATACTTCAAAGGCATGGCAACCAGCGGTCTGCTAGGTTGGCTGGTGGGCGGCCTCCTTCGGCTTTCGTGGAAACGTCAGGCTCTGTTCAGCGGTTGATGGCACCTTTTGAGGAGGCTGCCCGCGGTAGCACGCAAAGCGCGCAGTAGACCAAGCTGCGCAGTGGCCGGTAGCCGCCTTTCAGGGCGGCCCAGAAGGCCTTTCTGGCCACAGGCAGTCTCCCATGCCAGTAGTGTCTGTAACCGTGGTCAAAGTAGACGCTGCAGATGCGTTTTTTAAACGCTGACTCTGAGAGCCTGCTGCCATCAGGGCTGACAATTCCCCACCGCATGTATGCCGACTTCAACAAAGCGGCAAGATGATTTTCTTCTGAGAGACGGTGCATGGCGCTGGATCCGTGAATGCGATAGAGCGCAACCTCACCCGCGAGGGAATGCATTTCTGCAACTCGGGACGCCTTCAGCCAAAAGTCATAGTCCTCTCCTTGCCGCATGCTTTCATTGAAGCCGCCAATTGCTGTATAAACTTCCCGGCGAACTACTGCTGTGTTCATTCCCACCAGCAATCCGGCCAACAATCGGGTATATAGCCAACCAGAACGGGAAGGATCGGCGCTCACCAATTGCGAACAGTCTTTGCTCAGTGAAGATGCTGCTGGGAATTCGCCGCCAGCCATCTGAATCCAGCGCGTGAAGCCTCCAAAAACAATTCCCACTTCTGGATGGAGCTCCAAATAGGCGATCTGAGCCCTGAGCTTGCCAGGAAACCAAACGTCGTCTGCATCGAGAAATGCAATATATTTCCCCGCAGCCTGAATCATACCGACATTTCGAGCATGCGAAACTCCAAACCCTGAAAGATGGATGACTTTAATACGTTTGTCCAAGAGGGTATATCGTTCATAATCATCGTCCGTAGACCCGTCGTTGACGATAATTATTTCCATATTGACACTCGACTGAGATACCACGCTCTGAAGTGCCTCCTCCAAGAAGTCTTTCCCATTTCGAACAGGGATGATAACTGATGTTAATGGTGGTGATGAATTCATGTCACATCCTCAATCATTAATTGCGTCGATTTAAGTTTTTCACGTAAAGAGTGTTGCTAGGTCAAATGAGAAATGGATTGAATAGACAGTGTTCAAGCTTCAAGTGGCATGTATCTCATTATTTCCGAATGGATGCTAATCTCACTGCTTTTTCATTATTCTTTTGGCCTCAAGCCTACCTCGCATCAATCCACACCAGTACATAAAATCCATTGCGCCAATTGCTGCATTGGAGTTTTTGAGTAGTTTAAACTGTATTGCTGAGGTTAGAACGTTGCTGATTCCGATGAGCGCCTTTGCGTACCAGTAGCGTGGCACGCCCATAATGTGTGGGACCTGCTCGCCAGTTTCCGGATGGTTTTCTATACGAATTCTATTGGTGACGCCTGACCAGTATGCCCACCGAAAATGATAGTTGAATGTCATTCGTATTCCAGGAATCAGATGATGAATGGCCATCTTGGGGTCATAGATACCTTGGCCGCCAGCGCGTTTGAGCCTTCTGTGAAGTTCTCCGTCTTCTCCGCCAATAAGCGTACCTGGTGTCCGTCCAAGTTTGGTGTTGAATCCACCAGCCAAATTCAGAAGAGCCCGCTTTGCAATAAAGTTTCCACCACAAAGCTCTGCATTGGTTTGTGTATAGTTGATAATTTGATCGCTTATTTCAATCCAGCCGAGCACCCCTTTATATGCACCTGTATGCGCCGGAAGCCATGCTGGCGGTATATGTTCCCAATTTGGGAGGTACGGTCCGCCAATGTAATCGTATTCGTCTCTTCTTATCCAGTCCAAAGCTGCCTCAAGCCATTTTTCCCCCAGAGTCTCATCATCATCGATGTAGCCAACCCAATCTGAAGTTGAAAGGTGTAGTCCAAGGTTGCAAGCGTGCGATCGGCCCTGTTTTTTTTCACAAACATATTGGATCTTAACCCTATTCGAATCATCGTTGGCCAACGCTTTGTACTTGGCTGATTCTTCAGGCTTCGAATTGTTGTCAACCAGAATAACCAAAGGTGCGCATTCATCTGAAGTCAAAGAATCATTGATGCTCCGGATTGTCTTGGTGACTTGATCTGCCCTGTTGAAAGTCGGGATGATAATGGTTAGTAAATGCATCAAGCGCTTGTAGGTTGGTTGCCGATTGAGTTTGACGTTGCTGTCAGTGGGGGCGTGTGAATTTCGCAGACTTCAGTTTTTGGAGTAGCTGAATCAACTCATCGCGAATTGGAATATCCAGCAGCATGTACATTGCCAGTGTGATCGCTGCAAATATTGCAGACGACAAGCTCAGCCGAGCAAGCAAAAACCACTCTGTGGGTAGTAGTCCGTGCACCATATACAGAGTCACGCCCCCCGCTAGCCATGCGGGTACTGGTTTGCACAGGTTGATTATCCATTCAGTGACCGGCACTTTGAGATAGCGCACATTTATCCATACGAATGCTGGCGCTGCTGCCACTTGGCCTAGCGCTATTGCCATGGCGAAAGACTTCAAAGAGCCATCAAATAGCCAGTAGATGAACAGGCTCTTGAAACACAAGGTCGCAACCACGGCCGGTATGACCGCGTGAGGTTTCCCGATACCTGTGACTGCTTGACTGCTGAGAACAAAGATATTGGTCGCAGCAATGGCCAAGCTCAGCCAAGGTATTGCCTCACTTGCAGCCAGCCATTGATTCCCATACAGAATTCGCACCACGTCTTGCGCGACGATGGCAATCCAGATCAGTGCAGGCATCATCAGGCAGTTGATGATGGAGCTTCCCTTAAGAAACTCTTTGTGAAGGCTGCCATGCGCATGATGCGTTCTTGCCAGAAAGGGCAGGGCGAAGAAATAGATGGTTGGGTGCAGGACTGTGCCAATCATGTTGACTGTTGAATTGGCACGGCTGAACAGACCAACACTGGCTGGGCTGCTGAGTTTCCCGAGGGCGATGTCCGGAATGGCGTTGTCCAATGCCCTGAGCAATGAGGAAGCCAAGTTGCCTGTTCCAAAGCTGGAGATGCGCTTCCAGCCGTATGTGCTGGGCAACCAAGGTAAGCGTGTTTTGAGAACAAGGTTGAAGGCTATTCCGCTCACGACGATGTTGATGAGGTTGGCCCAGGCCATCGTCATGTGTTTGAAGTCGCTGTATGCGAGCAGGATCGAGACAACAAAATAAACGGTGGTGGTCGTGAGGGTCACCCAAGCAGACTTGGCCACATCCATCTCGCGTACAAGCAGGGCTTGAGGGACCGCACCCAGCGGTATGAAAACGAACCCCAGTGCCAGAACCTCCACGACATCACTCACCTTGGGTTCTTTGAAGAATGCTGCCCACAGCGGTGCGCTCAGGTACATCACTGCCGCAACGGTCCAGGATGCAGCGAGGAGCAGCCCAATCGCTCCTCTCATGATCTCTTTAGAAAGGGTTTTCTCTTGTTTGAGGAAGGCGGTAACTCCAAAGTCGCGGAACACATGCGCGACTGCAATGAGCACGGCGCTCATTGAAAAGATGCCGATGTCCGTTGGGGTGAGCAGACGAGCAAGAATCACCGTCAAGGCGAAGTTGGCCACGAGGGCCATGTTGCTCACCAGAAACTGAAAGGCGATTTTTTTTCTCAACGGGAAGCTTGGCTTTTGGTGAAACGACATGCGTACCGCGTGTGTCAGGGCGTTTGCCTAGGATGTCTGGGCAAACGCGTCCATATAGGCCGCTTGAGGAGTGGACTGTACGCCCTGATTCTGGATTCTGAGCAGCTTCGAAGTGGTGTCGCCTTGGGACTTCCACAAGAAAAAAACCCCGCACGGTGTATGTGCGGGGTGGGAGATGGTCGTGGGGCCTGGTGTTTAGGGGCGGGGCACTATGGCCCACGCAGGACTGATGGCAAAGTCGGCGTCCATTTTTGGGGTTTTTGCCACCCACATCGCATAAGTCTGCGCTGCGTTGGGCACGCCCAGTGAGGCTGTGGCACCCAACATTGCGCGAGCGTAGGCTGCATAGCCGCTGGCCCAGTCAGGATAGCCCTCGATCGCTAGCGAACTATTGCATTGAACACCCGAAAAGTTCGCCTGTGCCATGCCGCTCCAGGTGGAGATGAAGCGACCGTCGCTAGTGCGAATCTTCCAGTAGTAGCCCGGAGCGAGAGCAACACAGAAGCCTTGGGACTCATTCAGGAAACGACCCACATTGAACTTGCTGAACCAGGTGACAAGGTCGAGTGCCTTCGGCTCATTGTTTTCTGCGAGTTGCGAAAAGACGATAGCCACCATGTCGTTCTGCCAAGGCCCTGTTTCACCAGGGTCCCGGTAGGGTGTTTCGATGGCACCGAGTGGCGACTCAGTAGGCGAGCCGTTCAAATACTTTGTAGCAAAGAACTCGATGTTGTTTGTCACGATGCGTTGAAAGTACCCTTTAAGCGGGTGGCTGTCGGGTAATGCACGCTGCGCCTCGCCATATGAACGCATGGCCCAAGCTTGTCCGCGAATCTGTTCTGCGGCGATCAGGCCCTTGCTTTGGGCGCGGTATTCAGGGTGCGGCGCGCTGAGGTTCCAACTGGCCCAGAAACTTAGTTCATCTTGGTAGAACGCATCTCCAGTAACCAGATAAGGCACGTATGCGAAAGATGCTTGATGCGATGTGTCTGGATCCCAGATCGTGTTTCCATTAATGACGGTTGGGATTGCTGGGTTTGAAGTTCCATACTTCACTGTGACATTTGGATAGCGTTCGATGTCTAGGGGTTGCCCTGAGTTCTCGTCCCGGTAGTGGATCGGCACGGAGGCTGCTGCATCGGTATTCGCGAGCATGACTTCAAGCAAGCGAGAATCTTGGCTGATCAAGTACTGCGCGGTCCACTGGGGGAGTGGACCGATCTCAGGCCGCCCGCCGGTTTGGGGAAAGTAAGGAGTGAGGAACACGTTACCCATGGGACCCAGCGCGGCTTGCTCAGTGCGTTTCTTTGTGAGGTCACTGTATTGGGCCGCGATGACATTCTCAGGAACAGTCAACGCCAAGTTGTAGTTCCACACAATTTTGCTGGCCATGAAATAGGGCATGTGATGCCTCACCCTCGTCAGCGGCTGAGCAGATGTACCCGTCCACACCACCTTGTGCCACCGTGCATGGTGGTAGTGCGTGAATTTGGGTTGTGTGTGAACGGTGGTGCCGTTGCGTTTGACGGCGAACGAATAGGTGATGTTGCCGGGGTTGGCGGTCCAGGTGCGGGTGTTTTCCATCACCACGTCGGTGCGGATGCGGGTGCCGGCATCCACCAGGCGGGTGTGCAGCCGGGCCGTGAGGTGGGGGTGAACGGCGTTGGTTGACTTGTCCTTGAAAGTGGTCACCACGGTGTATTCGGACGCCACGGCGCCGGCCAGGCGGCGGCCGGAGCTGTTGGCGATCTGGGCCACCAGCTGGGCTTGGGGCTGTGCAATCAGATTGGCTGTCACGTTGCCGTTGGCATCAAACACCTGGGCTTCAAGCTCCAGGTTCCAGTCCGGGCTGGGGGGCAGGGCGCTGGGGGTGCTGGCCGTCTTGGTACCGGTGTAAAGGTTGACGATGCGCGTCTGGCCGGGCTGCATGTTGGCCAGCTGGGCGCTGAGCACGGCAAAACGCGCCGAGCCATCGCGGTGCGAAGAGATTTCGTCGCTCTGCAGAGGGATGGTGACGCCATCCACTTTGGCGACAAGGCTCTGCGTGGTGTGTTGCCAGTCTCCAGCCTTGAAAGGCTGGCCGAAGGTCACTGGGACGCTGACCTGGGTGGCCGAACTCGTGGAAGCCACTTCGACGCAGGTGATGGCGCCGGCTGCGCAGTTGAAAGCTGAGACCGGGACTGGGGCGGGAGCAGGAGCAGGTGCAGGAGCAGGTGCAGGTGCAGGTGCAGGTGCTGGAGCTGGAGCTGGAGCTGGAGCTGGAGCTGGAGCTGGAGCTGGAGCTGGAGCTGGAGCTGGAGCTGGAGCGGGTGCTGGTGCAGGAGCACCCGCGCTCGGCTGGTTCGTGCCCACGTTGATGAAGCCCGGGCTTGTACCAGGGGTGACCATGTTGGGGCTGCTCACGTCACGGCTGGCCGTGGGCTCGCTGCCACCGCCACCACCGCCGCAAGCGGCCAGTGCAGCCAGCAACACGGCTCCGGGCACTTGCCTGAGTGAGCCCTTGCGGTTCTGTTTGAATGTGGTTTTGGTGTTCATGGGTACTTCGGTATTCATTTTGTCGGCCTGCGGGCTGTTGCTTGTGCAGGCTGGGCAAGGGGACATGGGCAACTTGGACGGGGTCTGGTTTTGCGCGTGATTTTTTTCACGCCACCTGCTGCACCTATCTCGACGACAACGGGGTGGACTTTAGTCGGGTGTTTCGTGAATTTCGTCACTGGCCGGATGGGACGGCTTTTGAGAACGATGTGTGGAAATTGGCATTAATAGACGGTGCTTTTGCACGGACCAATGGTCGATCGCTGACACGTGAACACATGCTGGCGAAAAGGCCACCCTGAGAGTCGTGTCGCTCTGCAGCTTCATGAAACATAAGGGAGAAAACTGCCGCAGCTGTGGGCCACAGGCTGTGCGACCGAGGGTTCGGTCGGCGGCGCGATTGTGCCGGGCGGTTGAAACGAATTCGTCAGGCGCTGTAACGAATTGAAAGCCCGCTCACAATGAAACTTGAATTCCGTCGTGGATTACTACCAAGGCAGAATTGCAATGCTGTTAGTTAACCCTTATTGACTCAGTGCACCGGGTAGGCTGCCCGGACCGCGCGGCTGGCGGTAAAAGTCGTCCTGAAGGCTTTTGAGGCTGGGTACTCTTTCCGGTGTTTTCCGCCAGTCCAAAAGTAACCCATCGGTGTTCATGTGGGTGCTTCCGGGATGCAGCGTTTCGTCGAATTCGGCGGTGATCCGGGAGCCGTTTCGGGCCCTCGCAACACCTTCATACAAGTTTCCGTACAGACGGGCCTGCGCCAACGTGCCCCGTGTGGCCACTCCGCTGGTGTTGATGAGGGTGTTGTGCGCCAAAACGACCTGGTTGCTCTGGTTCACGTCCAGCCCGGTGTCGTTGCAGTGGGCCACGATGTTGTTGGCGGCCAGGCCCAGGCGGTGTTCATACAGGTGGCAAGCCTTGTTTCTGCACAACCCGGGGTCGGTGCCTCCGCCGCCAAACGAAATCCCGACCCGAACGCCGGGGCGCGATATGTCGCTGGGCGAGCAGATCACCAGGTTGCGCTCGATGCGGCCCCCTTCGCTGGCGCCTTTCATGAAGATGCCGAACGACACCATGTTGCCGTCACGCTTGGCAAAGTTGGTCACCAGGTTGTCCTGCACCCGCCAGTGGTTGGCGCCCACAAGGTCAAAGGGCACCACCGATTTCAGGGTTTCGCGGGGAGTCGTGTTGGTCAGGGTGTTGTGCGCCAGCAGCCCGTGGTCGGGCCACTCTCCCTCGTTGCCGTTCACCTTGATGTGGGCGTTGAAGTCGGTGATGCGGTTGTTGCGAATGGTGGTGAAAGCGGCTCTGCCCACCACGTGAAAGGCGTGTTCGCAATCGTCGTGCCGTTCGCACACGCCGCGAATGTCCAGGTTCTCAAAGGTCCAGTAAGGGCGGTCGACCAGGATGCCTTCGACCTGGCCAAACTGAAACCATACGGTGCCGGGTTGCTCTGCGCTCAGCACGATGGGTGCGTCTGAGCGACCGTCGTTGCCCAGGCGCATTTTCAGGCTGAAGGGGTACAGGCCGGGCGCCACCACGATGCGCGTGCCCGGTTTGGCCTGCAGCAGCGCTTCTCGAATGGCCTGTGGGGTGTCCACACGCAGTTGCTGGCCGATACCCGCAATGGGCTCTTTCAATCCGGTGGCTTGCTGTCCCTTGCCCAGCGTGGGCAGTGGGCCAGCGGGTGGTTCGCGTTCAAAGTGGCGTTGTGCCGCATGCAGCGGTGGCAGCAGGACGGCTTCCAGTTTGTTGTGCCCTTCCAGCCGCCGTTTCAGGTAGCGGATGAGTTCTTGAGGGCTGCGGCTGCTGGCTTCGGCCACCAGGTTTTGGCCGGTGGAAGTGAGGGTCAGCAAGGCCGCCGCAGCTGCGGTGAGCAACAGCGCACACAAAGCGAGCCTGGCTGTCCAACGGGTCAGGCGTCGCATGCGTGTAGTGCCTCTTGAGGTGTCTTTGAATACATATGGCCTCGCTATGATGCATGCTTCGCTCAACCGGCCCAAGCGCCGCATCAATTCAGCACAACATGAAAATCACAGTGGTGGGAACCGGGTACGTGGGCTTGGTCAGCGGGGCTTGTTTGTCGGAGGTGGGCAACGACGTGTTGTGCCTCGACGTCAATCCGGAAAAGATCCGCATCCTGGAAGAGGGCGGCATCCCGATCTTTGAGCCGGGCCTGCAGGAGATGGTGCAACGCAACGTGGCGGCCGGGCGCCTGCACTTCACCACCGACGTGTCCCGCGCCGTGCACCACGGCACCATCCAGTTCATTGCGGTGGGCACGCCGCCCGACGAAGACGGCTCCGCCGACATGCAGTATGTGCTGGCTGCGGCCCGCAACATCGGCCGCCTCATGACCGACTACAAGGTGGTGGTGGACAAGAGCACGGTGCCGGTGGGCACGGCCGACCGGGTGAACGAAGCCATTGCCGACGAGCTGCGCCAGCGCGGTGTGCAGACGCCGTACGCCGTGGTGTCCAACCCCGAGTTCTTGAAAGAGGGCGCTGCGGTTGAAGATTTCATGCGGCCGGACCGCATCATCGTGGGCGCCAACGATGACCAGGCCATCCACCTCATGCGCGCCATCTACGCGCCGTTCCAGCGCAACCGCGAACGCCTCATCGTCACCGACGTGCGCAGCGCCGAACTCACCAAATACGCCGCCAACGCCATGCTGGCCACGCGCATCAGTTTCATGAACGAGCTGGCCAACCTGGCCGAGGCGCTGGGCGCCGACATTGAAATGGTGCGCCAGGGCATGGGCTCCGACCCGCGCATCGGCTACCACTTTCTGTACCCCGGCGCGGGCTACGGTGGCTCGTGTTTCCCCAAGGACGTGAAGGCGCTGATCAAGACCGCGTCGGATCAGGGCGGGCTGGATCTCAAAGTCTTGACCGCGGTGGAAGCCGCCAACGACGTGCAAAAACACGTGCTGGGCCGCAAGGTGAAGCAGCGCTTGGGCGATGACCTCAAGGGCCGTCACTTTGCGGTGTGGGGCCTGGCTTTCAAACCCAACACCGACGACATGCGCGAAGCGCCCAGCCTGGAGCTGCTGGCCGACCTGCTGGCCGCTGGCGCCACCGCCACCGTGTACGACCCGGTGGCCATGCACGAGGCGCAGCGCGTGCTCGGCGACGAGCCGCGCATCACCTACGCCAAGAACCCCAACGACGCGCTGGTCGACGCCGACGCGCTGGTCATCGTGACCGAGTGGAAAGAGTTCCGCAGCCCGGACTTCGACCTGATCAAACAACGTCTGAAACAGCCGTTGATCGTGGACGGCCGCAACCTGTACGACCCGGCGTTGGTGCGCGGCATGGGCTTCGACTACCTGGCCATCGGGCGCTGAGTGCCCGGGCGGAGCAGGGCCACCGAGCTTCATGGCCACTGACCTGTTCCAGTCGGAAGCGTGGTTCGCCCTTCTGCTGGCACACGGCTTCGAGCGGCCGCCCAAGCACCTGCCGCTGCCACTCGCCCCCGGCGTTTGCCTGCAGCTCATGCAGCATGCGCCCGGAGAGGCGCTGAGCTCGCTGACCAACTACTACAGCTGCCTCTACGGCCCGCAGGGCGAGTGGCGCGGCCTGTCTGACGCGCAGTGGACGGCGGCAGCGGCAGCCATGAAAAAGCTGCCGGGTGGCGCCGTGGTGCGCCTGCAGCCGCTGGATGCGGCCTCGCCCTGGGTGGGCGCCATGGAGGCTGGCCTGCGCTCGGCCGGGTACCGGACCGACCGTTTCTTTTGTTTCGGCAACTGGTACCAGCCGGTGCCGCCAGGCGGCTTTGGCGCCTACTGGCCCGAGAGGCCCTCGGCCTTGCGCAACAGCGTGGACCGCGGGCGCCGGCGGCTCGACAAGGCAGGCATCTGGCGCATCGACATCCACAGCCAGGCGTCAGACGCCCTGGAGGGCGTGATCGCCGCTTACGAGGCGGTGTACGCCAGGAGCTGGAAGCAACCCGAGCCTTGCCGCGAATTCATGCCGGGGCTCATCCGCCTGGCCGCCAGCCAAGGGTGGCTGCGCCTGGGTGTGCTCTGGCTCAACGGCGAGCCGCTCGCGGCGCAGCTCTGGCTGGTGTGCGAAGGCAAGGCCAACATCTACAAGCTCGCCTATGTGCAGGGGTTCGAGAAGCTCTCGGCCGGCTCGGTGCTCACCACTGCGCTGATGCAGCACACCATGGACGTGGACGGTGTGAGCGAGGTGGACTACCTGAGTGGCGACGACGCCTACAAGGCCGACTGGATGGCGCTGCGGCGAGAGCGCGTCGGGCTTGTGGCATTCGACCGGTTCAGGCCAGCGGGGTGGCAGGCCATCGCCAGGCACGAGGCGGGCAAGCTCAAGAAGCACTTTTCAACCCTTCGCCGCGACCTGCTGCGTGCGTTCAAAGCAGAAGCCTGAGTAGGCAGCGACATCGTGGTCGCTGTGCCCGGGTATCTGCAGGCCCTTGCCCACGTTCTCCCACTCGTCGAGCTTGCGGTAGCCCAGCGCCGTGACCGAGGCGACGAACGCTGCCCTGGCTTGAATGCGATACGGGCAAAACGCCGTGCCGATGCTGTTGAGGGTGAAGAAGGACTGGGTGTCGTGGATCGGGGTGGTGTTGACGACAATCCGCGCCGGCAGGGTCTCGAGGCCCTTGAGCAGGTCTGACAGCGTGACCGGCAGGTATTGCAGGCTGCCGGAGGCGAACAGGATGTCGTGACGGCCGGCCAATGCGTAGTTGTCGGTGAACCGGAGGTTGCCTTCGGGGGCGCGATCAGCCGCCATCTGCTTTCCGCGCTCCACCACGGCGGGCACATCACACACCGTCCATTGAAGATCGTTTGGGAAATTCATCGTTCGGCGAAAGGCGTAGTACTTGACCCCGGTGTGCCCACCCAGATCAAAGATGCTGCGCATGCCGTCGTTCAGGGATCTCAGCAACCAGAACATGGCCGGATAGTCCCGCGGGCTGATGGCACTGGTGTAAGGAATGCTGGCGGATTCCTGGTTGTCATAGCCCAGTTTCAGACCTTGGGGCGCGCTTTGGGCCGCTTGGTCAAACGTGTTGAAAACGCCCCAGAAAAGGTTGTTTTCCTGGTTGCCGAGAAAGCGGTTGCGATGGGCTTTCAGGTCGAGTTGCCGGATGCCGGGCAACCCCGAGAGGTAATCTGCTGTGCGTTGCAATGATTGCGAGATGGTCATGGGTCTGTGCTTTCTCTTCGTGCTTCAGAGGCCGCTGGCGGGTTGCATCCACGCCACCGCAGCCAAGGCGTCCATGGGCAAGTCGACGCTGACCACGCTGGACAGGTGCTTGTCGTGGGCCGAGTCGATGGAGACTTCGCGCAGGGCAGCTTCGATCCCGGCATCGAACGTGCCAGGCTCGATGGTCAAACCGCTGCCGAGGGCCTTGAGGCAGGCTTCCTTGCGTGTCCAGCACTGAAGAAATGCGCTCAGTTGCTGGCCCGGCGGCAGGGCCATCAAGTCTTCCCATTCCGCAGCGCTCAGGCAGCGCTGCGCCAGTGCAGACCAGTCCGCCATGGGGTGGGGCCGCTCGATGTCGACGCCGATGGCCGCCTCTGTGCTGATGCCGATCAATGCCCAGCCTTTTGCATGGCTCATGTTGAAGTGCAGCAGGGTGTCAAGGTTCAGGAACGGCTTGCCGTGTTCGCCCTCGATAAAGTGCACGTCTTTCGGGTGCATGTGGGTTTCGGCGGCCAGCAGCAACCTCAACGCGTTGTGCCGGGCGACATACCACCGGGCATCGTGCGCATGGTGAAAGCGACCGGCCCGCGCACGCTCTGAAGCGCTCAGCGCGTCGAGTGAGTGCAATCCCGCTTCAGATGATGGGGCGTCAAGATTCACCAGCCAGAGTGAAATGGGAGGGCCGACCGGATCTGGAAGGCGAATCATCAGTGTCTCCGAGGGGGGATTTCTCGGCCGCCAGTTGCACAGCAGAGCGCCAACCCAACACCGTTTCAATCATGGCGTGTTGAGATGTCGGGGTGACGAAGATATGGTCAATCTCGGGCCGGAATTCGCAGCGGACTTGATCAAACGGGGCTTGCGATCCAAACACGTGGCGAAACTGATTCGCGTAGCTGTACTGCTCGATGATCGAGCCACCGTACAAAACGAAGATTGAAACGTTGCGCCTGACCAGGGCTTGAATGGCGCTGGCAAACGCCTCCTTTGGCAACTGGAACGGCGCCTTTTTGCCGCCAAAGATGCCGCCGGATGTCTCTTGTTCGGATCGGGTGAACTTCTGGGCCATTCGGCGCGAAAACGCCGCGGCGGCCTGAGACCAGGTGATGGCCCGAAACCGTCTCCAGTCGCGCGCAAGGGTTGACCATCGGCTCGGATACCAATAGCCGTCGAACATGAGCACGGCGATCACACGCGGATCCTTCACCGCGGCTTCAAAGGCACTGACGGCACCCGAGCAAATGCCGATCACCGCAAACTTCCGGATCCCGTGTGCTTGTTGCAGGTGGTCCATCGCCGCCTGGATGTCGATCGCGGCCTGCTCCAGAAAGCCGTTGCTGGTTTCTGCGTTCTCGCTGTCGCCATGGCCAGACAGGTCAAATCGGAAACTCGCCTCGCCGGCACTGGCCAATGCCCGGGCGATTTTCACGTTCATGCGGTGGGGGCCGATGTGAGGCACCACGCCAGCGTTGAGCATCAGGTAGGCGCACTCCACCGGCTGGCCTGTGGACGGCAGCGACAGCACGCCGAAGAGACCCGACCGGGGACCGAAGGTGACGGGCGTCTCGGTCATGGGATGGCTTCAACCTGGTGGACCAGTTGCGCCAGCGCTTGAGACGGAACGATCGCACTGGTGCCGGCGGTGTCGGTGGTCCAGTCGGTTCCGTGGCGGAGCTCCACCAGGGTCACCTGTTCGTGGTCCACGCTGCAAACGCTGTTGACCACATCTCCGCCCGCGATGTCGGGGTCGTTGATCACCACAATCGAACGGGGTCTCGATGGCCAGGTGTGTGTCTTGATGTCCAGCGCCTCGATCTGCTCGCGCAACCGGCGGGAGATCCCGAAACCGATGGCCTCGTCGCGGTAGGTGGCGGGATCTTGGGCCAGCACGGAAGGTGAGGGTCGTTGGGGCAGGCTGTAGGCTTCTTCCAGTGCGGTGACGTGCTGTGTGCGCAAAAACTCAAGGTACGGCCGGCCGTCGAGGACCGGATCCCAGAGCACGAGCCTTGAAAGATGCGCCGGTGCTTGAGCGGCCGCCAACATGGCGACCGAAGCGCCCAGGCGCATGCCCGTCCATGCGGTGTGGGTCGCCCCGCTCAGGGAACGCAGCTCGTTGTCTGCCGCGAGCAGGTCGTCGCACCAGCCGGACAAACAACCGTCCTGGTCATCGCCCATGGAGTCGCCGGTGCCGTAGTAGTCGAATCGCAGCACGGGGTGCCCATGGCGCGACAACCGGTCGGCCAGCACCCGGAACATGCGGTGCGCGCGGATGGATTCCTGACCAAAAGGCTTGCAGAGCACCACACCGGCTTTTTTCGGGGCGTCGGGTGCTGCGGGGTGAAAAATCCCGATCAATCGGCGATCGGGCTTGCCGAAGCAAACGGGTTGGATGGTGGTCACGGACATGCGTTTTCCTGAATCACTTCTTGCGACCCAGAACACCCATGAAGCGCGAGAGCATTCCCGAAGGCTGGGGTTGTTGAGCGGGCGGTGCGTCTGTGCCCGCTGCACTTGGGTTGGCGGTAGCTGTCGCGCTCAGTTGCAGCAGCGATTCGTTCACGTACCTGCGCGGATCGATCTTCAGACCGAACAAGCGCTCAGCCTCCGTCACCGCGCGCATGGCCAGCAGCGAATTGCCGCCCAGGTCAAAGAAGTTGTCGGCGTCCCTGATCTGGGCTGGATCCTGGTCCAGCAGTTCGGCCCAGAGGCGGCGCAACTGCGCCTTGCGCTCGCTGCCGGCAGAGAGGCTCCTGAGCGTTTCGGTGACAAAGCGGCGCGGATCGATGACCAGCCCCAGCTCTTTTTCTGCGGCCGCCACGGCTTGCATGACCAGCAGCGAACTGCCGCCGATGTCGAAGAAGTTGTCCTGCGCACGGACCTGGCTCGCCTCGATCCCCAGCAGCCGGGCCCAGATCGCCGCCATGCCCGCCTCGGTGGTGCCCAGGGCACTGGCTGGCGGCGGGGCGGCACGGGCCAGGGAGCGCGTGTTCTTGAGTTGCTCTTGCCTGGCTTGTGCCCAGAGGGTGAACTGTGTGGTGTCGTCTCCGGGCGCCGCCAGCAACGATGAGACGGTATCGGAAGGTGCATCGACAGCTCGCCTCAGAAGTGCGACCAGCCGCTCCCGGAACATGCGGGCGGTGCCCGCGTCGAACAGATCGGCGTTGAAGTTGAACGCACCTTCCAGGCCACCCGGAACCTCCATCAGCCACAGGCTGAAGTCTTCGGTGGCACCCTTTTGCATCACGAGGACCGAGCGGTGTTCGAGCGGTCCCCAATGCCGCTCGCGGGCACGAGCATCCTGGAACGAAAACAGGCTTTGGTACAGACCGGCCTTGTTGGCATGCGCAGCAATTTCCGGCTCGACGGCCAGGCGTTCGAAGGGCACCTCCTGATGGGCAAACGAGTCCAGCAGCTCGCGCTTGACCACGCCGACCCAGGCTTTGAGGGACATGTCCTGGTCCAGCACCATCGGCGTGGGGAGCAGGTTGTTGAAGAAGCCCATCACCGGCTCGACTTCGCTGATCGGGCGTCCGCGAACCGGTATGCCCAGCACCAGCGAACGGCTGCCCAGCGCCTCGCTCAGCATGGCTGCGTAGATGGCCATCACCAGCATGTTGAGCGTCGCGTCGCACGCACGGGCGGTGTGGCGCAGCTGTTCGGTCAGGGCTTCGTCCACGTGCACCCACTCGGCCGCACCCACGCCGCTCATGCCGCCGCTGCGGGGCCGATCGGTGGGCAGGGGGCGCAGGATGTCGACCCGTCCGAAGCGTTGCTTCCAGAAGGTGATCTGGTTCTCGCATTCTTCGCTGTCCATCCATTGGGCGTGCCAGTGGGCAAAGTCGAGGTAAGACACCGAGGGTGCGGGCAGCGGGGCAGGGCGTTGCGCCAGCGATGCCGGGTACAAGGACGCCATCTCCTGGTACAGCAAGTCGAAGGACCAGCCGTCCCAGATGATGTGGTGGGGCATGAAGAGAAAAACGTGCTGGTCCGGGGCCATGCGGTACAGGGCGGCCCGGAACAGCGGCGCCACGGTGATGTCGATCGGCTGGTCAATGGCTGCCTGGAGCCGGCGCATCAGTTCGGACTCACGGTCTTCTTCGGCCAACGGGCTCAGGTCTTCAAAGGGCAGCTCCAGGCGGACGTCGTCGAACACGCATTGAACAGGGCCGCTTGCGCTGCGCACGATGGCGCTTCGCAAACCCGGCTGGCGATCCAGCATCTGGCGCAAGGCCTGCTCGAAGGCGGTGCGTTCGAGGGGGCCGGTGAGCCGGTGTGCCGAGGGTGTGTTGTAGACCACGCGGCCGGGGTAGAGCTCCTCCATGAAACGGATGCGCTCCTGCATCACCGTCAGGGGCGCCTCGCGGCGCGATGCCTGATGCTCGATCGCTGGCCGCCTCGGGGCGTTGTTCAAGGTGGCGGCCTGTGCAGCGCGTGCGAGCTGTTCGGCCGTGGGTGCCTCGAACACCGTGCGCAGGGGCAGCTGGATCGACAGCGCCTTGTTCAGTCGCGCGGTCAGTCGGGCGGCGAGCAGGGAGTGCCCGCCCAGTGCAAAGAAGTCGTCGAGCACGCCCAGGCCTGGCAGGTTGAGCACCTGCTCCATGGCGTTGAGGATCTGTTGTTCCAGTGGCGTGCGCGGTGCCAGGCGCTGGCGCCCGGTGGCAGACGCGTCCTGCGCGGGTGGCGGCAGGGCCTTGCGATCCACCTTGCCATTGGGCAGCAGCGGTATGGCGTCCAGCACCACCACATGTTGCGGCAACATGTAGTCGGGCAGCTTCTCGCGCAGGTGGGCTCGCAAGGCGCCTTCATCGAACCCGGCATTCGCACCCAGCGCGAGGTAGGCCACCAGGCGCACATCGCCCGGCTGGTCTTCGCGGGCCAGCGCCACGCTTTGCGCCACGCTGACCAGTTCGTTGCAGGCCGTTTCGATTTCGCCCAGCTCGATCCGATACCCGCGGACCTTGACCTGAAAGTCCAGCCGTCCCAGGTGCTCCAGCAGACCGTCGTTGCACCAGCGGCCCCGGTCGCCCGTGCGGTACAGCCGTGCTCCGGGCTCGGTGCTGAAAGGGTCGGGCACGAAGCGGTCGGCGGTCAACTCGGGGCGTTCCAGGTAGCCGAGCGCCACGCCGTCGCCACCGATGCAGATTTCACCGGGCACACCGATGGGACACGGTTGCAGGGCCTCGTTGACGATCCACACGCTGGTGTTGCCGATCGGCCGTCCGATCGAGACGCCGCGCTCTTTCAACGCGGCCCGGGTCACCGGCCACACCGTGGACCACACGGTGGTTTCGGTCGGGCCGTACATGTTCCACACCTCGCCCGCGCGATCCAGGAGATCGTTCGCCAGATCCGGTGGCAGACGTTCACCGCCGACCAAGGCCTTGAACCCTTCGCCGCCGTGCCATGGCGTGTCCAGCAGCATGCGCCACATCCCGGGGGTGGCCTGCATGAGGGTGGCGCCGGTGGACCGCAGCAGAGACGCTAGGAGATGGCCGTCCATGGCGGTCTCCCGGGGCACCATCACCACCTGCGCGCCCACCGTCAGCGGCAGCATCAGTTCGAGCACCGCGATGTCGAACGACAGCGTGGTGACGGCAGCGAGGCGGTCGTCCGGCCCGATGCCGGGTGTGGCCTGCATGCTGGTGAGGAAATTGACCACCGCCCGGTGCGGCACACACACGCCTTTGGGCTTTCCGGTCGAGCCGGAGGTGTAGATGATGTAGGCGGGGTCGGATGGATCAGCATCCTCCGGCCCGGTCGCCAGGGCATCGCCGGGCTGGCTCAGCCACCCGGTGTCAATGTCCAGCCGCAGCACCCGCTGCGCTGAATCGTTGGCCCAATCCAGCGGGGCTGCGGTGATGCCAGACGCTGTCACGAGCAGCGTGAGCCGGGCGTCTTGCGCGTAGTACTGCAGTCTTGCTGGCGGGAAGCCCGGGTCCAGCGGAATGTAGGTGCCGCCGGCCTTGAGCACCGCCAACAGGGCGACCACCATGTCCGCGCTGCGGTTCAGGCACAGACCCACAAGCGCGCCGCGCGCCACACCCCGGGCACGAAGCGCGCGGGCGAGTTGGTTGGCGCGTTGATCCAGTGCCTGGTAGGTGAGCAGGGTGTCACCCTCGCGAAGGGCGATCCGGTCGGGCGACAAGGCCGCTTGGCGAACAAACGCCGAATGCATCAAGGCCTCGGCGGGGATCGGGGAATGCAAGGGTTGCAGCGAGCGCAGACGCGCCGATTCCGCAGGCGTCAGCCAGTGCAGCCGCCCGATCGCTGTGCCCGGTTGGGCCACGGCCGCGCGCAGCAGCGCTTCGTAAGCGCCCATCCAGCGCTCCACCGTGGCCGCGTCGAACAGGTCGGTGTTGTATTGGCATTCCAGGCGCAGGCCGCCGTTCTCCTGCGCGGCATTCACAAACAGCTCGAAGTTCTCGAACCGGCGCGGATTGGTGCTCAGCTCGGCGCTCAGGCCTGGAAAAGCGCCTTGGATGCCCTTGACCGCCTGGTCGACGTTGAACATCACGCTCACCAACGGCAGGCGGCTGGGATCGCGGCGCACGGGCAGCTTTTGCAGCAGCGTTCCGTAGGTGAGGGTCTGGTGATCAAAGGCGTCGAGCAGAGCAGAACCGCAACGGCTCACGTGGGCGTCGAACGGCATGCCAGGGTCGACGGCCGTGCGCACCGGCAGCAGGTTGACGCAATGGCCCACCAGGCCATTGATGCCGCTGGCGGATTGACCCGCCGCGGGCACGCCGATGACCAGATCGTCCTGGCCGCTCAGGCGGCCCAAGGTGGCCGCAAAGCCACTGAACAGGGTTGCAAACACACTGGCGCCCGCTTTCGCGCCGAGCTGGCGAACCTGGCCCACCAGCTCGGCGTCCAGCCAGTGATCGACTCGCCTGGAATCGAAGGTGCGCACGGGGGCACGCGGCCGGTCGGCCGGCAGATCCAGGCTCGGCAGCGATGTGCCGGTAAAGCAACCGAGCCAGAAGCGTTCGTGTTCGGCCATCTCGGGCGTGTTGGCCTGGGCCGCTTCCCAGGCCACATAGTCGGCGTAGCTGGGCGCGGGATCCGGGCCTGGCGCTTCACCGGTCTGCTCCGCGTACAGCGCGCCGAGGTCTTCCGCGATGAGTCCCCAGGACCATCCATCGCACACGATGTGGTGTGCGGTCATCAGGAGCAGGTGTTCTGCGTCGCCCATGCGCAAGAGCCGAGCCCGGAACAGCGGACCTTGTTCCAGCGAGAACGGCGTTTCAACCGCCTCCACTGCGGCTTGGTGGAGTTGCTGTTGGCGCTCTTCAGGGCTGAGCGCTCGAAGATCTGCCACGGGCAAGGAGACCGACCCCGCAGCACTGACCAGCATGTCCGTGCCGTCGGGCCCGAAGGTGCTGCGCAGTGCCTCGTGCCGCATCACCAGGGCATTGAGTGCACCCTGTAAGGCGGTGATATCGAGCGGACCGTCCAGGCGCAGCTTGACCGACTCGTTGAACGCCAGCGAAGCCTGCAGCCCCAGTTGGTCGGCCAGCCACACCTCTCGCTGTGCTTCGCTGGTGGGAATGACCCGCTCAAGGGCTTCGCCCGCAAACGGATCGAATTCAACAGGCTCCAGGGCGTTGTGGCTCATCACGCGTCAACCTTCATGAATTTGCCCGGTGCACTGGGATCGGGAACAAACCACGCGGGACGCCCTTCCTTGTCCCTGCCGAGTTTTGCGTTGGCCACCGGTGGCTTGGAGGCGTCGGCCAGCACGGGTTGCGAAACACGCTGGGGGAGGAATTCGGCGGCTTGCAGCTCTGCAATCGACTCCTTGAAGGCGGACTTGATGGACGCGATGTCTTCAGGCGTGTGCGCCGTGGTCATGAAGCAGGGGAAGTTGTCCAAAATGTGCACGCCACGGCTTCGCATCATGGGGAACAGCAGATCCTGCAAGGGATGGTCTTCGAGCCACGCGACCCGCCACAACGACGCGAAGTACCGAACCTGCAGCGGAGCACCCACCTCACGGCAGAAAGCCGTGAGCTCATCGGCCATGGCTGCCGTGCTGGTGTTCAGCCGCGTCTGGAGTTGAGTGCCCTCTTGCTTGAGGTGTGTGAGGGCCGCTTTGGCCGCGGCCAGCGCGAGCGGGTGCCGCACGAACGTGCCGGCAAAGTAGGTGACGCCCACGGTGGGGATGGAGTCATCACCGAATTGCCAGGCGCCGCCGTCCAGCGCATCCATGTACTCCCGCTTGCCGGCAATCACGCCGATGGGCATGCCGCCTCCAATGACCTTGCCGTAGCAGGCCAGGTCGGCACGAACGCCGAACAGCGCCTGTGCGCCACCCAGATGGCTCCGGAAGCCGGTGATGACCTCGTCAAAGATCAGGCAGGTGCCGCTGGCTTCGGTCACGCCTCGCAACTCCTTCAGGAATTCGCGGGGCTGGAACTCCGGACGTCGGCTTTGCACAGGCTCCAGCAGCACCGCTGCCAGGTCATCGGCATGCTCCCGGATGAAGGCAAGTGCTTCGGGTGTGCCGTACTCCAGCACCCTCACATCGCCGAAGACGCCGGACATGATCCCCGGTGCAGCGGGAATGCCCTTGCCACCCCGACCCGCGCGCACCAGCACTTCATCCATGGTCCCGTGGTACGAGCCGGTGAAGAGCGCGACGGTGTTGCGACCGGTCACCGTTCGGGCAATGCGCACCGCGGCCATCACCGCCTCCGAGCCGGTGTTGCACAGGCCGGCGCGGTCAAAGCCGGTCAGTTCGCAGATCAGGTCGGCCACCTCGCCGGCCAGCGGATGCTGCGGGCCTATTTCATAGCCATCCTCGACCTGCTTGCGCACGGCTTCCTGCACGAAGGGCGGCTGCCAACCAAACAGATTCATGCCGAAGCCGTTGAGCACATCCACGTACTCGTTGCCGTCGATGTCCCACAGGCGCGAACCCTTGCTGCGCTCGATGAGGATCTGGTAGGTGATTTCCTTGGTCATGGGCCGAAAGCCATTCACCACCCGCGGATCGGCCAGATGGCCGCGGTGTTGTTCGGTGTATTGCTTGCTCTTGCGGGTGCGCTCCACGTAGCGGCGCATGAAGGCGTCGAGACGGGCGCGCTGGCGCTCCGTCATGTCGGAGGACTGCGTGTGAATGCGAGCGATGGCCCCGAAGGCCTTCTTGACGTCGTAACGGCGCGTGCCGGCGTCATCGGCATCTGCCGCCGGCGGGGCGGTCTGCGTGGCTGGTTGGGATACCGGTTGTGATGCCGGCGCCGGGGATGCATGCGATGTCGGCTGCGCGGCGGTCTGCTGCTGGAGCGGGGCGACCGTTTGCCCGCTCAGCAGGGCCAACTGCTGCGCCATCAGCTGCATTTGTTGCGCAATGACCTGCTGCAACAGATCACCACCGGTGGACTGAAACGCCACCGCAGAGGCCGTTGAAATAGGCTGCTGCACCAGGAGGCCGGGCAACACGGCGGGCTGGGTCGAGAGGGTCGCTGGCTTCGCTTCCACGGGGTCGGGAGGCAGCGTCTCGTCCAGGAACTGGGCGAGCGTTTCAATGCCACGGTACGTCTCCATCAGTTGCCTGAAGGTGACGGGGACACCGAACCGCTTCTTGATCTGCAGCGCGGCCTGCGTGAGGGTGAGCGAATCGAGGCCCAGTTCGACAAAACTGATGGAGGCGTCCACGCCCACCAGGTCGGTGCCGGCGACTTCTTCAAACAGCGTTTGCAGGCGGTTGACCAGCGAGGCGCGGCGCGAGGCAGGGCCAGTGGACGAGGGAAGGTCGTGTGAAGAGGTGGCCATGTTGACACGCTCGGGGTGAATGTTGGAGGAGGGTGTAGCGCTTGAAGACCCGCCCGACGGTGTGGTGGGATCCACACCTGTCGAAGCGATGGGGGCGGTGGTCTTTGCCAGAGGTGCCGCTTCGATCCAGAAGCGTTTTCTTTCAAACGGATAGGTGGGCAGCCGGATGCGGCGGCGCCCGGTGGAGGGCGAAGCGACCGAGGCGGGCAGTTCGATGCCCAGGGTCCACAGCCGACCTTGCGCCAGCGCCATGTGGGTGGCCTCAAGCTCGGGTGCGTCGGCCAGGCTGGCCATGGCGACCGTCGCACCTTGACCTGGCGTCGTGTGCTGGCGGGCGAGTGTCGACAGCGTGCCGCGCGGGCCCATCTCGACAAAGGCGGCGGTATGCGTCTGTTGAACAGTGCGCAGTGCCGGCGAGAAACGGACGGGCTCTCTCAAATGCCTTGCCCAGTAGTGCGGGTCTTGGGCCTGTTCATCGGTCAACCAGGTGCCCGTGAGTGTTGACGCGATCGGAATGGCCGGCGCCGACAGCTCGATCTTGCGCATTTCTTGTTCGAAAGGCTCGACGGCCGGATCCATCATCCAAGAGTGAAAGGCATGCGATGTCTGCAGCATGCGAACCACGATGCCATCGCGCTCGAGTTCGGCCGCCCACGCTTCAACGGCCGGCGTTTCGCCCGCCACCACGCAGGCGGTGGGGCCGTTCTCTGAGGCCAGTGAAAGCGCTGACGGCAGCCGCGACAAGACTTCGTCGACCGGGAGCCGCACCGACAGCATGCTGCCCGCCGGCAAGGCCTGCATCAACGCGCCGCGCCGGGCCACCAGTCGCGCCGCGTCACCCATGTCCATCACACCGGCGATGACGGCTGCAACGAACTCGCCCACGCTGTGTCCAATCAGCGCTGCGGGCTTGGCGCCCCGGGCTTGCCAGGCTTTGGCCAGCGCGTACTCCAGACAGAAAATCGCCGGTTGGGTGGTTGAGGTGGCAAGCAGCGCGTCCGCAGCGCCTTCAAAGATGCGCGCCTTGAGATCAAACGGCAGTACGCCCTGCAGGGCGTCTGCGCAAGCGTCAAAGGCGGCACGGAAAGCCGGGTCGCTGGCGTAGAGGCCGCTGCCCATGCCCGGATACTGCGACCCTTGGCCAGGAAACAGCCAGACCGTCGTTGGCACCGCCGCACCCAACGTGCTTCGAGTCCGTTGTGCGTCGTCGGCCGATCGCAGCGCCAGACTGGCGCGTTGCGTCGAATCAGCCACCACGCACAGTCGGTGAGTGAACCGGCTGCGGCCGAGCTGGAGCGTGTGCGCCACGTCGGCCAGGTTGCTCTCGGGGTACTGTTCGAGGTGGTCCGCCAGCTGCAGCGCCATGGTGTCGAGTGCGGTCGCCGATCGGGCCGACAGCATCAGTACTTGAGGCCCCTCGGCGGCCGGCGACGCCTCGAACTCCGGCGCCTCTTCCATGACCACATGGGCATTGGTGCCGCCGACACCGAAGCCGCTGACACCCGCTCTGCGGGGCTGCTGCGACCTTGGCCAGGGTGTCAGCTGGTCATTGACGATGAA
The DNA here is from genome assembly GCA_013823505.1 of Polaromonas sp. Next base: position 62,234 of record PNMH01000005.1, read on the forward strand.
GGGACTCTTGGCGAAATCGATTTTCGGATTGGGCGAGCTGTGGTGAATGCTGGCTGGCAGCCGTTCGTTGGCCAGGGACAGGGCCGTCTTGATGACGCCGCCCGCACCCGCAGCGATGACCATGTGCCCCACGTTGCTCTTGAGCGAGCCGATGCGGCAGAACCCAACGTCCTGGGTCTTGCGGCGGAACGCCCGCGTGAGCGCTTCGACCTCGACCGGATCGCCCAGCGGCGTGGCCGTCCCGTGCGCTTCAACGTACGAGATGCTGCGGGGATCCACGCCCGCTGCTTCCAGCGCGCCGGCCACGACGGCGGCTTGCCCATCGATGCTGGGCGCCGTGAAGCTGGCCTTGTCGCGACCATCGTTGTTCACGGCCACACCGCGAATCACGGCGTGGACCGTGTCGCCGTCTGCGATGGCATCGCTCAGCCGCTTGAGCAGCACCACCGAGGCGCCATCGCTGAACACTGTGCCTTGTGCATGCGCGTCGAAGCTGCGCGTGCGCCCATCCGGCGACAGCATGGCGCCTTCCTGGTACAGGTAACCGCTGCGAGGCGGGCAGGTGATGGATGCACCTCCTGCCAGCGCCATGTCGCACTGTCCTGCGCGAAGGCTGTTGAATGCTTGCGTGATGGCCACCAGCGACGTCGAGCACGCGGTGTGCACGCTCACGGCCGGCCCGGTGAGATTCAGGCGGTTGGCGACCCGCGTGGCGATGTAGTCCTTCTCGTTGGCGAGCATCACCTGAAACTCGCCGAGCTTCTCGATGAGATCCGGTCGCGTCTGGACATGGCGCTGAAAGTAGGTCGCGTTGTACATGCCTGCAAACACGCCCACCGTGGTTTGGGCGGAGTCCGGTGCGTGTCCGCCGCGCTCCAGGCATTCCCAGCAGAGCTCCATGAAGATGCGCTGCTGGGGGTCCATCAGCTCGGCCTCCCGAGGAGAAATGCCGAAGAAGGCCGCGTCGAACAGGTCCACGCCATCGATCACGCCCCGTGCCTTCACATAGCAAGGGTCCGACGTGACCTCAGGGGGCAGTGCTGGATCGAGCTCCTCGTTCTGGAAGAACGTGATGCTGTCCTTGCCTTCGCACAGGTTGCTCCAGAACCGCTCCACATCGCAGGCACCGGGAAATCGGCCGGCCATGGCAATGATGGCAATCGGCTCCTGGTAGGGGCGCGACATGCTGCTTGAATGCGCAGGCAGCCGAAGTTCATCGACAGTTGTGGCCGACGCCTCGCCCCTCATTTCCCTGGCCAGCGCGGTCGCAGTGGGTTGCCGGAAGAAGGTGTTGGTGGTGAGCCGGATCCCGCACAAGGCTTCCAGCCGGGTGAGGGCTTTGAGGACCAGCAGCGAATGGCCCCCGAGCTCGAAGAAATTGTCGTTGCGACCCACCCGGTCCATGCCCAGGACCTCGGCAAACACCTCGCACACACGGCGTTCTTGCTCGTCGGTCGGTTGCTGATACGGCTCTGCGAGATCGGGTCGTTCGGAGGAGGGTGGGGGCAAAGCGCGTGTGTCGAGCTTGCCGTTGGTGGTGATGGGAAAGGAGGCCAGCCACACATAGACGGTCGGCACCATGAAGTCGGGCAGGTGCTTGCCCAGATGTGCACGGATTTCCGCGCTGGGCACTTCCTGGTCCCGGGCTGTCAGGTAGGCCACCAGGCGCCCGTTGCCGGCCGAATCTTTGGTGGCCAGAACCTTGCAGGCCTTGACCGAGGGGAGGCTCGAAAGCGCTGCCTCCACCTCGCCCACTTCGATCCGGAACCCCCGGATCTTGACCTGACCATCAGCTCGACCGATGAACTCGAGGTTGCCGTCGCCGCGGTAGCGCACGAGATCCCCCGTGCGGTAGAGCCGCTCGCCTGGTCCGCCAAACGGGTTGGGGACGAACCGCTCGGCCGTCAGATCGGCGCGCCCCAGGTATCCGCGGGCCAGACCTCGCCCCCCCACAAAGAGTTCGCCCACCAGGCCCAGGGGCAGCAGTTCCATCGACGGGCTGAGGACGTAGGCCGACGTGTCCGTGATGGGCCTGCCAATGGGGATCGAACGGGTGTCTGGCGGCAGGTCTCTGGGGATCCGGAATGTGGCCGTGAACGTCGTGCATTCGGTGGGCCCGTAGCCGTTGATCAACTGGGTTTGCGGCAATGCAGCGAGGGCTCGGCGCACATGGGAGACCGACAGCGCTTCGCCCCCGATCAACAGCTGATGCAGCCCGCTCAGCTGAAGCGGGTCTTCGTCCACGACGGCGTTGAACAACGCGGCGGTGAGCCAGGCGGTGGTCACCTTCCCGGTCCGGATGGTGTTCCCCAGGCCGCGCGCTGTGGGCAGCTCTTCGTCGTGCAGGACACACCGGCCCCCGTTGAGCAGGGGTCCCCAGATCTCCAGCGTGGAGGCGTCGAAACCCAGCGGGGCCGCGTGAATCACCGTCTGGGTCGCCGTGAGATCGATGTAGTTCGAGTCCTTGACCAGCCGGATGATGGCGTCGTGGGTGATCTCGATGCCCTTGGGTGTGCCGGTGGACCCCGACGTGTACATGATGTAAGCAAGACTTTGGCCGCCGACCGATGTTGCGCCAGGCCGGGTGCCTTCCGCAGCGACCGGTGTTGCGGTGTCCACGAACAGGGTGGGAACGCCCTTGGGCAAGAAGCCGATGAGCTGTTCCTGGGTGAGGATGAGGCCGACCTGGGCGTCCTTCACCATGAACTCGAGCCGCTCGGCGGGATAGGCCGAGTCCAGCGGCAGATAAGCGGCCCCCGCCTTCAGGATGCCGAGCAGCGCGACGATGGAATCAAACGTTCTTTCAAGCGCCACACCGACGATTGCGCCAGGAGCCACGCCGCTCGACTGCAGAGCCGTTGCCAAGTGGTCTGATCTGCGTTGAAGCTCGCCGTAGCCCATCGTCTGACCCCGATGGCAGAGAGCGATTTCTTCTGGCGAACGCGCGACCTGTTCGTCAAACAGGCCGTGGACCGTGAGTGTCGGGTCGTGGATGGACCGTGGAGGCGAGCTCATGGTGATGAGCTCGATCTTCTCTGGAGCCCCGAGAGATTCAACCTCCCCCAAACGCCCGTCTTCCGAACGAAGCATCGATCTCGCTGTGCTGACGATCGCTGAAGCGATCGTGTTGGCCTGTGCTTCGTCGAGCAGTGCCGTGGAAAAGTCGACAACCAAGCTCGGTAGGGTATCCGCAGTGATGCACAAAACCAGCAGAGGAGCCAGCCCCGTGCCAGCGGGCTTTTGGGCGCCATCGCAGACCCAGAAGACTTCATCCATCCCGACGGAGTCTTTGTCCGGCCCATGGTCCACCCACTGCGCATCAAGGCGCCCGGCGTCCACGGCCTCGATCCAGGTTGACACCGGCATGTTGCCTTGGGGCTCGTACCGGGACACACGCAAGGAGAGGGCACCTGCAGGTGCGCCAGCGCATTCGGTCAGTTGGGCAGCGTCTCCACCCAGCCACCGGGACCGCACCAGCAACCAGGCAGCAGCAAAGAGGGTGTCTGGCATCAGCGCCCGCCGCGCGCAGAGCCCTATGGCTTCAGTTTCCAGGTCCTCGGGGATGGACACAAGAACGCACTGCCGTTCAATCCTTGCCAGATCCACTTGGGGTACGAAAAGATCGGAGAGCGATCCCGTGTGTGCGGGCGACAGGGTGCGTTGGTTCATGCGAGATCCCTTGCTCTTTCAAACCTGCGGGCAGGCAGGACTACCTTTGACCCACCAAAAGAGGATGCCCGTCGGATGCAGACGGCTCCCAACAACGATGTGTGAGCGTCACGTTGAAGGGGATTGCAGCCTGCTCAGCCGTTGCACGAGAGACGATAGTGCGGGTGGAAAGCATGGCCGTCACTCCAATAGAAGCATTGGTCTTATTTATACTTTGATACTGAAAAAAAATGTAAGCAAGCCATCTGCCAGACCGAAAAAAAAGAGGCATGTGGTGCAGAAATCACGTTGATGTATAAGGCTTTTAATGCCCACAAGTGGAGCTGACCTGACGCAACGGCAAACTCAAACTTTGTGCTATATAAATTGCAAATGGCGGGAGCTCGACCAACGTTCTCTGTGGTGCCTCATCGGCAGGCGGTCAAACTCATTTGGGTGGCGAGTACGGCCTTGACCGCTCGTGCCACATCCAACGAAAGTTGGAGTTGCGGCGCGCGGCGGCAATGGCTTGCAGGGATCGAGCTTCAGGGCTCATCGGCAGCGACTCAACATGCATCAAGGCCTTCGCAGGCTTGCCCAAGGCCGCGTGGCCCGGGTGGATTGATGACGCAGAGACAGCTCTAAACGGGTTTGAGAGCCAAAGCCGCGAGAAGGCTACGGAGGATTGGTCACTCCGAGAGTGTCTGAGCGACACGGCGACCAGCGTGCGGGACAGCATGTGGCTTGCATGGCCACAGACGAAAAAAAGGGTGGCAGAGCCACCCTTTTTTGATGCTGACAGTTCCGAAGAACGATCAGGCTTGTTTTTGCTTGCGGCGGGCAGCAGCGGCCAGACCGGCGAGGCCCAGACCCAGAAGGGCCAGCGAACCTGGCTCAGGCACGGAAACCGATTCCACGTAGACGACCATGTCGTTGTAGTCTTTGTCCGAGCTGCCCAAAGGCAAATCTTCCCAAGCCAGGATGTAGCTGGAAGAACCCCAGACACCAGCTGGACGTGTTGGCAGTTTGATCGTGTCGCCATCACCGCGGAAGGCAACCATGTGGTCGTCGCCAGCGTTGTTGGTGGGCACCGAGTAGAACGTGTTGCCGTTAGCCGCGCTCAGGTAGTAGCCAAAGCTGCTGCTGCTGAACGTTTTGCTCATGCCGTTTGCCGTGAACTTGTTGGCGTCGTTGACGCTCAGGAACACTTGATCGCCATCCGTGGCTGGACCAGAGAACAACTGCAGAAAGTTTGCGGTGTTGCTCAGATCGTAGATGCCGAAGGTGTTGATACCAGCGTTGCCTGCAACTTCGATGATCATCGTGGCGATGGAGCCGCCTGACGCTTCGATCTTGAACACGCCACCTTCATCAGCTTGGTTGGTGTTGACGTTCGGGGCCAGAGCCGTCGAAGAGCCACCGGCGATGTACAGGTCATTGATGATGGTCTGCAGGCTGGAGCCGCTGACCGGGGTAGCAAAAGCGGATGCAGAAACCGCGAGGGCGGCGGCTGCGACGAAAGATTTGACGAAGCGCATGGAAATACTCCTTGAAAACTCCACCGCGGTTTACGGCTTGTAACTCAAGTAAGCGATAACCGTGCCAGGCAGCAAAATCAATGACTTAGGAACATTTCTGAACGTTTCTGTCAGTTTCCCCGACAGTCATCCAAGGTCGGCACCCCGCAGCTTCTGCACCAGTCATTTCACCTTTTTGAGGGTCATGAGATTGCCAGCGTCATTGATCCAGACAGCCACTGCCGACCCCGTGGCACTCTTGGGCAGTTCGGCGTCTGTTTTCGGGGCCGTTGCAGGGATCTTGCCGAGGTCTTCCCAGATCCATACGTTGCACAGCTTGCCCGGCGTGCAGGCGGCTTTGGCAGCTTCAACCCAGACCTTGTCCCCAAGGTTGGCCTTGCAGTGCATGAGCACCACACCTTCGCTGCGCGATTTGACAACGCAGTCCGTGTTGGAAGTCGCTGCACCGGCTGTACCAGGCGCCACGACGAAGGCTGAGGCGGCCAGTGCAAGTGATTTGAGTGAACCGTTCATGTTGGCCTTTCGGTGGGAGATTGGGAAACCCGCTGCACGTTTTCCATGGCGCGCTGCTGCTTGAATTGTCAGCTGACCGGCACTCGAAGTGAAGCGAGGGGTGCCACAGATGTGGGACCCCTCGCCGAACCGCCCTTCGGGGCGATCAAAATCGTTGCAATCAGGCGGATTTGTTGCGGCGTGCAATGCCCAAGCCCACCAGGCCCAGCGACAGCAGCATCAGGATGCCTGGCTCCGGCGTCGGGTTCACGATGGCTTGCACTTTGGCATTAATGGCCACTGGAAAATCGCTGAAGTTGTTCACCCTCAAGACCCATGGATTCGATGTCATCGGGTTGGGTGGAATGCTCCCGTCCGCAAGAACAGTCCCGCAGTTATTGCACGGGCCATTGATTGGAGAGAACACGATATCACGGGTGCCATCTAGGCCAGTAGCGCTGCTGCCGATGAACTCGGCTGTCAATGCGTCGATGCCTGCTGTTTCAGCAGCTTGGGCTGCAGCAAGAGCGGCAGCTTGACCGTTTGGAATGCCAACATTGGCTTCACCGTCGGTGGACATGTTGATGATGGAGCTCAGAGTGCGGCTGAAGTTGCTGGAACCCACCATGGCGTTGGAAATGGCAGTAATACCTGCGCCAGTCGCGGTGCTGCCGTTGGAATAGGCCATGGTCTGTACCGCTGCAACGATGCCTGGCAAGGTGGCGGCAGTTACGATCGTTGGCGCAACGATCTGGCTTGTCCCAGTTGAGAAGGTGTACACAGTCACCTCAATCGAGCCGTCCGTGGGGAGCGCTGCAAGTGCAGTTGCATATCCAGTTCTGATGGTGGCAAAGTTGCCCGACCCAATGCTTCCTGAGGCATCAATCAGGAAGCCAAGCTGTGTCGTGAGCGGTGCCGCGAAGGCTGAAGGGCCAGCAAGCGCGGCAAGCCCCAGGGCCAGTGGTGCCAACATTCTGCGTATGAGTTTCATGAAGATCTCCTCGAAGATTGGAAGTGGCACGCGGTTTGGGCGCACCGGTTGTGGATTGCCATGAGCGGCTTCCCCGTGCGGTGATGAGCACTTTCTGTGCCCACGTCCCGAGTTCTTGAGAATGACCTTCAAATTCAACGGCTTATATGAATCAACAAGTTACAGGCCAGTGGGCACTGTCAAGCCGTTCGACACGGTGGGGGGTACCGTAAGTGGAATTGCTGATGGGTATCAAACTTTCGATAGCCATGTCAGCGTCTCCTGCTCGACTGCCTGTCGGGAGGACGGCGTCGAGCAGGTGTGGTCAGCTTGTTCAATGCTGACGTTGGAAAGCCCGCTCTTGGTCGCCCAGTCCTGCCAACGGGCACCAGCGTTGGCGTGCTCGACGAACTCCTGAGCTGTCAGATCCCGTTCACTCCGGAGCAGCAAGATCGGCTTGCCGAACGCCAACCAGCCTCGTGCCATGCGGTCCTGAAAGCCCGTCGGCGCTGAACCTCGATCCCGTGCGCTCTGGATGTTTTGTCCAAGCTTCCGCAGTGCACCCCAACCCACGCCGCCGCGCAGCAGCTTGCGCCAGAAGTCGGGCTCCCCCAGCCGTTGCCAGTAATAGTGCTTGACGCGCGCGCGCGCAAGGCTCACTTCGCTCCTCACCCAGGGATTGAGCAGTGCCAGCCCCACGATGCGCGGATCTCGGGTGGCGTCCACGTAGAGCAGGCTGGCGGAAGCGCCGTCGCACAGGCCCCAGAGCACCACCCGTTGCACCGCCGGACAGTGCCGCTGAAAGCCGTCGATCGCTGCGGCGATGTGGGGAGCGGTGTTTTCGAACGAGGGCAGGTCGCCGGGGCTGTCGCCCATGCCGGGCAAGTCAAAACGCAAGGCCGGAAAGCCGGCCTCGGCCAGAAAGCGCGCGAGTTGAACAAACTGGCGGTGGCTGCCCGCGCGGTACTGGGCGCCGCCAACCACGATGACCACACCGGTGCCTTGCACGGGCTTTTCTGCGGGCGGCAGGGTCACGATGCCCAGCATGTCGAACCCTGCGCCGTGCAGCCACGTGGCGCGATCGATGGTGGTCATGCCGTGGTATCGCCGTAGGTGGTCAGCGCCTGCATGGTGGCAGCCGCGAGGGCGGGCGCTGTGTCGGTCCCAACGGTCTGCCAGAACGCCGGTCCGCTCACGGCCTGGGCGGTCACCGACCAGCCGGCTGCGCGCCAGCCGTCGAGATGCGTGTTGGACGCCGGACCGAGCGTGGGCTCGGGCTGTGGGGAGGTTTCCAACCAGACCAGCCGGCGTGGCGTTGCCGCGGTGATGGCCTGCATTCGAGCCGCTCCCAGACCCCTGGCCAGGGCGGGGGTGAGCGTGTAGCCGGCAATGTTCACCAACTGGCCGGAAGCGAGTGTCTTCGCTGGCGCGTCACCCTTGCTGCCGTCCCCCAGCCATTGCCCGGCAGCGTGCAAGCGCAGGAACTGCTGCAGCATCTGCTGGCCGTTGATCACAGGCTGCCAGAGCAAAAGATGCGGTGTCTGTGCCAACTGTGCTGCCAGCGTGGTGGCGAGCAAGCTGCCGCCTCTCATTCCCCACAGCCAGAGCTCGCCTTGCGCGTGATCGCTCAGCCAGTCGCAGGCGTGTTGGGCGTCTTGCAACCAGTCTTCCCAAGTGGCCTGCGCCAGTTCACCTTCGCTGTCGCCGCAGCCCAGCAGATCGACCTGCAGCACGGCGAATCCCGCCAGGGCGAGTGCCCGGGCCTGCTGGGCCACCACGCGGCGGGTGGTGTTGAGTTCTTCGGCAAACGGGTGGAGGTAGAGGACGCGACCTCGACACTGCTCGCCTTGCGGCGGGTGGAAAAGACAGAAGCGTTGGCCGGTGGGCGTGGGCAGAAAGAACGCCTGGGGCAGGCCGGGGCGCCCGTTGAGGGTCATGCGCCGGTGCTGCTGAGGTGTTGCTCGACCAGGTCGGTGAGGCTGCCGACGGTGGCAAACACGGCGCCGTTGAGTTCGTCGTCTTCAAAGGCGATGCCGAAGTGGTCTTCAAGGCCGGTGATCAGCGCGAGCACGGCCATGGAGTCGAGTTCGGGCAGATCGCCCAGCAGCGGCGTGCTGCGATCGAAGCCCAGAGCGCGGCCCTGCAGGCTGAGGGCTTGGTCGAGCACGTGCAGGACTTGTTCGATGACGTTCATGAGGGGGCTCTGTGGCGATGGGCGAAGGGCAGGCGTGCGGGCATTCTAGAGAAAGGGCGCGAATGTCGGGCGCGATGGCGCCTGGCCATGGCTTAACATCCTCCGCATGCCCCACGCGCCGGATTTCAGCGAGAGCCTGCCCCCCGTTTTGCTGCACGATCTGCCGGCCCGAGCCGCTGCTCTGTGGCCGGCGCAGCGCGCGCTGACGGCGGGTGATCAGCACATGGCCTATGCCGATCTGCAATCTGAGGTGGTTGCCTTGGCTGGCGGTTTGCAGCACGTGGGCTTGGCCCCGGGTGAGCGCGGGGCGGTGTTTCTTGAAAAGCGCATCGAGGCCGTGGTGGCCAGTTTTTCGGTACCAGCCGCCGGTGGAGTGCTGGTGCCGGTGAACCCCCTGCTCAAGCCGGCGCAAGTGGCGCACATCCTCCAGGACTCCGGCGCGCGGGTGCTCATCACGTCGACATCCCGCTTGGCCCAATTGGGCGCCGTGCTGGCCGAGTGTCCTGATCTGAGCCATGTGGTGGTGTGCGATGGCGTGGCCGCCAGCGGTGCTTTCACCTTCACGGTGCATGCCTGGGCCGATCTGCTGCAGCCGTCTGCGGGCGCATCGCCGGGGCGGCTTGAGTCCGACATCGCGGCGATCTTCTACACCTCGGGCAGCACCGGTCGGCCCAAGGGCGTGGTGCTGTCGCACCGCAATCTGGTGGCGGGCGCCATCAGCGTGGCTGGCTACCTGAACAACCGCGCTTCCGACACTTTGCTGGCCGCACTGCCGCTCTCGTTTGACGCGGGCTTCAGCCAGCTGACCACGGCATTCCTGGTGGGCGCGCATGTGGTGTTGCTCAACTACCTCCTGCCGCGCGACGTGTTGCAGGCCATGGCGAAAGAGCAGGTCACGGGCCTGACGGCGGTGCCACCGCTTTACATGCAGCTGGCAGCGCTCGACTGGCCCGCGGAGGCCACTCGGTCCCTGCGCTACTGGGCGAACACGGGGGGGCGCATGCCAGGGGCCACGCTGCAGCGCTTGCGCGAATGCGCCCCCGGGGCCGCTCCCTTCTTGATGTACGGCCTGACCGAGGCTTTCAGATCCACCTTTTTGCCGCCTTCCGAGGTGGACCGCCGGCCCGATTCGATGGGCCAGGCGATCCCGAATGTGGACATTCGAGTGCTGCGCGACGACGGCACCGAGTGCGCCCCGGATGAGCCCGGTGAGCTCGTGCACCGTGGCCCGCTGGTGGGGCTGGGATACTGGAACCGACCCGAAGAAACAACACTGCGTTTTCGCCCCTTGCCGCCGGGGCTGGTGGCCGGTCGCGAAGGCCTGGCGGCTCCCGAGATCGCGGTGTTCTCGGGCGACACGGTGCGGCGCGATGCCGAAGGCTTTTTGTATTTCGTGGGCCGCCGCGACGAGATGATCAAGACCTCGGGCTACCGGGTGAGCCCGACCGAGGTGGAGGAGGCGGTGCACGCCAGCGGCTTGGTGCGCGAGGTGCTGGCCGTGGGTGTGCCTCACGAGACGCTGGGACAGGTGATTCACGTGGCGGCGGTGGCCGTGGATGCCGCCGACACCGTCGCCTTGCTGGCCCACTGTCGCGCGCATTTGCCGGGCTACATGGTGCCGGCTTGCGTGCACTGGTCTCAAGAACCGCTGCCGCGCAACCCCAACGGCAAGCTGGACCGCCCGCGCTGGAAAGCCGACTGGGAACGCAGCTTCCAAAGCCCACAGAACGAAGGCCCGACATGAGACCGACCGAAACCCGCCATGGCGAACTGTGTGTGGGCGGTTTGCCGCTGACCCGCCTGGCCGAGCGCGTGGGGCAAACGCCCTTTTATGCCTACGACCGCGCCTTGCTGGCCGCGCGCGTGGCGGCAGTGCGAGCGGCACTTCCGGCTGGGATCGGCCTTCACTACGCCGTGAAAGCCAACCCCATGCCGGCATTGGTGGGCTTCATGCGGCCGCTGGTGGACGGGCTGGACGTGGCCTCGGCCGGCGAGATGGCGGTGGCGCTGGACGCCGGTGCCAACCCTGAGCACGTGAGTTTTGCCGGCCCGGGCAAGCGCGATGTGGAGTTGGTGCAAGCGGTTGCGGCAGGTGTGCTCGTGAACCTGGAGTCGATGCGCGAAGTGGCGCTGCTCGCGGGCGCCTCGCAGCGCCTGGGCCTGCCCGCGCGCGTGGCCGTGCGCATCAACCCTGACTTCGACCTGCGCGGCGCCGGCATGCGCATGGGAGGGGGTGCCAAGCCCTTTGGCGTGGACACCGAGCAGGTGCCGGCTGTGCTCCAGGCCATCGGCGCTGCGGGCCTGCAGTTCGAGGGCTTTCACCTGTATCCCGGTTCGCAGAACCTCAAGGGCGATCTCATCGCCCAGGCGCTGATCCAGAGCCATGAGCTGGTCGTGCGTTTGGCGGCCGATGCGCCCACGCCGGTCAAGCATGTCAACCTGGGCGGAGGCTGGGGCATTCCGTATTTTCCGGGCGAACAGGCGCTGGATCTGGCGCCGGTGAGCGATGCCTTGGCTTCCATCCAGCGGCGAATGGCCAGCGAGCTGCCGGGTGCCCACGCGGTGCTGGAGCTGGGCCGTTATATGGTGGGCGAAGCCGGCGTTTACGTGGCCCGCGTGCTCGATCGCAAGGTTTCCCGCGGGCAGGTGTTCCTGGTCACCGACGGCGGCATGCACCACCACTTGGCCGCCTCTGGCAACTTCGGTCAGGTGATTCGACGCAACTACCCGGTGGCCATCGGCACCCGCATGGATGCCGCAGAGCGTGAGGTGGCCTCGGTGGTGGGGCCGCTGTGCACGCCGCTGGATGTGTTGGCCGAGCGCATGGAACTGGCGCGCGCCGAACCGGGTGATCTGGTGGTGGTGTTTCAGTCGGGCGCCTACGGGCCCAGTGCCAGCCCGCAGGCGTTTCTGGGCCATCCGCGCTGCGCGGAAGTGCTCGTCTGACGCCGATCATGGGACGGTGGGCGCCGGGCTGGCGGGTGGCGGGTGTGCTGCTGCTGCTGGGTGGCTTGCTCACTTGGGTTGCGCTGGCTTTGGCGATCCATCATCCCGTGGCTCCGGTGGCAGTGACCGTGGGATTTTTGATGGTCGCGATACTGGTGGGTTGGCGGCCACATGCCATGTGGTTTCTGTTGCCCGCCTTGCTGCCCGTGATGAGTTTTGCGCCATGGACCGGCTGGACCTTGGTGGACGAGTCGGACCTGCTGGTGATGGCCTGTCTGGTCGGGGCGATGGCGCGTTGGGCGAAGGACCATCGTTCGCGCAGCGGGGCGACGGCAGCGCCTGGTGAGCTCGTCTTTGTGGGCCTGTGGTGCTTGCTCACGCTCAGCCTCGTCTGGGGTGCCTGGGTGGGACTGCGCGACTCGGGCGCCAGCTGGTTGGCGATGTTCCGGGACGAGGCGGCACTCTACTCGTCCTACGACAGCCCCTGGAACACCGTTCGGGTGGCCAAGAGTTTGGTCTGGGGCTTGCTGCTGGGCGCGCTCATGTGGGCGCATTCACCCGCTCTCAAGCCCGCCGCCTGGGTGGCGCGTGGCATGGTGGCCGGCCTCGCGCTGGTGTGCCTAGTGGTTCTGTGGGAGCGGGGTGTCTACGCCGGCCTGTTCGACTTCAGCCTGCCTTACCGCACCACCGCCTGGTTCTGGGAAATGCACGTGGGCGGTGGTGCCATCGACGCCTACCTCGCCATGGCCGTTCCGTTCGCTTTCTGGGCCGTGTGGACGGCGCCCACCCCGAGGCGCTGGGCGGCGGCCAATGTCTTGGTGGTGGTCGCGGTCTATGCCGTGCTCACGACCTATTCGCGAGGCGTCTACCTCGCGGTGTTGATTTCGCTGTTGTTCATGGCAGTGAGCGCCTGGCGTCTGAAACTGGCGCCCGCTGCCGGGGCAGCCTGGGGCCGGCGCACGCTGGGCGGCTTGCTGCTGGTGTTGGGTGTGGAGGGCTTGGTGGTGTTCGGCGGCGGCTCGTTCATGGGAGATCGTCTGTCGCGTTCCGACGTGGATCTGGTGGGGCGCGTGACGCACTGGCAGTCGGGCTTGGGCCTTCTCAAATCTCCTGGTGACTGGATGCAGGGTCTGGGCGTGGGGCGCTTTTCGGCGCACTACAGCCGCGATGTGCCCGGTGGGGGCTACCCGGGGCGGACCGAGTGGCAGCGAGCGGCTGACGGTGTGCCCCAGGTGGCACTGTCCGGTCCGGAGGCAGAAGGGCAGCGCGAAGGCTTCTTCGAGCTCACCCAGCGCATTGACGTGGGCACGGCGGGCGGCCACCGTGTTCGTCTGCGTGCCCACAGCGAGCAACCCGCGGAGCTGGTGGTGAGCGTTTGTGAACGTCACCTGCTTTACGAGTTTCGCTGCCAGTTGCAAGGCATCGCAGTGCCACAGTCACCAGCCGTCGGGGATGCATTTGTGGAAGCGGTTCTCGCTGGCGATGCGTTTGAAGACCGCAGCGCCCGTGAGCAACTGCGTCAAGGCGTGGTGGCTGTGGTGCCCATTCGTGCGACTTCGACCGTGTGGCTGCAAAGCCTGGAGCTGTTCGATGCAGACGGCCAACAGTTGCTGAAAAACACCGATTTCAGCGGTGGCCTGCAGCACTGGTTTCCCATGGGCGCGAGGTACTTCCTGCCCTGGCACATCGACAACCTCTACCTGGACGTTCTGATCGAGCGGGGACTCATCGGTCTTGCTGTTTTTGCCCTGTGGGTGCTCTGGGCGGGCGCATCGCTGCTCAGGGGGTTGCGCCGCGGCGATCCATTGGCCTGGGTGATGGCCGGCGCGGTGCTCGGCTTGTTGAGTCTGGGTTCCGTGATCAGTGTCACGGAAGTGCCGCGCGTGGCTCTGATACTGACGCTTTTGATATGGTCAAGCGGCTCGATTCGTGGACAAATAGACGATGTTTCACGGTGTAACCAGTTGTAGTCATTTGGATTACGCTGTAAGGTAGCCGGCGGTGTCGAAAGTCACGCGACGCCGTGAATCGAAAATACACATGGACCCCCGCTTTGATCAAGATTTTTAACCACTATTTCCACCGTCGAACGGTGCTCCAGGTCATGTTGGACATGGGCTTGGTGGTGGGTGCGTTGATCGTTGCCATGTTCGTTCAGTCCAACGCAAACGTGCTCAACGCCTCTGTGGTCACCGAAGGGTTGAGCCGTGGCGTGCTCATGGCACTGGGCATGTTGGCTGTGAATTCCGCCCTCGGCTTCTACGAACGCACCCGCAGCAAGACCACCGGCCAGATGCGGGCACGAGCAGTGTTGTCTTTTGTACTGTCGGGCGTCATTGCCGTCGGCGTTTTGTGGTTCCTGCCGCTGGAGCCTTCGTTCGATGCCAAATGGGTGGCGTTGGTCGTGCTTGGCACCACCGGCTTCATGCTGACTCACCGTGTCCTGGTGGGCGAAATGCTGCCGAAGTCGCTGACCCGGCGCAAGGTACTGGTGTACGGCACCGGTGAGCGCGCCCAGATGGTTGGTCAATCGCTGACCCACGCCAGTGCCAACGTCGAACTGGTGGGCTACTACGCCAGCCCCAACGAGACCGATCACCGCGTGACGTCCTGGGCCACGCTGGCACCCGGCGAACGACTCAATGACCTGGTCACCCGGGCTGGCGTTGACGAGATCGTGGTGGCGCTGACGGAGCGCCGCGGCGGGAGCATGCCCATGCGCGAACTGCTCGACTGCAAACTGCAAGGTGTGCGCGTGTCCGACATCGCCACGTACTTTGAGCAGAACCTCGGTCAGATCCGCCTGGAATCCGCCTCTGCGGGCTGGCTGATCTTTGGGGAAGGATTCAACCAAGGCTTCGTGCGCAGTTCGGTCAAGCGCCTGTTCGACATCGCCGGTGCGCTGGTGCTGATTGTGGTCACGCTGCCGATCATGGTCTTGACGGCGCTGGCGATCAAACTGGAAAGCCCGGGCCCAATCCTTTACCGACAGGAGCGCGTCGGTCTGGGCAGCAAGACCTTCAACGTGGTGAAGTTTCGCAGCATGCGCACCGATGCCGAAAAAGACGGTGTGCCGCGCTGGGCGACGGCGGCCGACAGCCGGGTGACCCGCATCGGCCGTGTGATCCGCAAGCTGCGCATCGACGAGTTGCCGCAGCTGTTCGGTGTGCTCACCGGGGACATGAGCTTGGTCGGTCCGCGACCAGAGCGGCCGTATTTTGTGGACCAGCTCACGCAGGACATTCCGTTCTACGCGGTGCGACACAGCGTGAAGCCGGGTGTGACGGGCTGGGCTCAGGTGAGTTACCAGTACGGCGCGTCTCGCGAAGACACGGTCGAGAAGCTGCAGTACGACCTGTACTACGTGAAAAACCACTCACTCTTTCTGGATCTCGTGATCCTCTTCGAGACCATTGGCGTGGTTCTGACGGGCAAAGGTGCCCAGTAAAGCGCCAGCACCCGTGGCGGTGGGGCAGCCGGCATGATTGGCGTCGACAACTCCTTGATGGCTTGGGGCTTCGGTGCTTCAGCGGTGGCCTACGCGTTGCTGGCCATGCTCGTGGCGCGCCAGGGCTACCTCAAGAAGCCTGTGAACCGCCCGGGCGTGGCCATTTTGCTGGCTGCCGTGCTCACCACCACCTGGGCCAGCCTGAGCCTGCTGGCACTGAAGGTACCGGTGTGGTGGGTTGGGGCAGCGGTGGCCGATGTCTGCCGATACGCCGCCTGGTTTGCGTTCGTCGTTTACCTGTTTCGGACCAGTGCCGATCAAATCCGTGCGCTGGATGCGGCTTCCTGGATGGCTCCGCTGGCCGTGGCGCTGCCGGTGCTGAGCCTCCTCAGCATGGTGTTCTCCGCCATCTGGTTTCAGCCAGCAGCTGCTGCCCCAGTGGGCCTGTTTCTTACCATGATGCTGCTGTCGGTGTTTGGGCTGGTGTTGGTGGAACAGCTGTTTCGCAACTTGCCCGAAGACGCGCTGTGGAGCGCCAAACCGATTTGCCTCGGACTCGCCGGCATCTTCCTCTTTGACCTGTATCTGTATTCACAGGCGGTGCTGTTCAACGGTATCGACCAGGACGCCTGGAACATCCGCGGCATCGTCCACGCAGCGTTGACGCCGCTGCTGCTGCTGTCCACCACCCGTCACCGCAACTGGATCGCCAAGATCCGTGTTTCGCGCAAGGTGGTGTTCCATTCGGCCACCTTGCTCATGGCTGGCGGCTACTTGCTGTTCATCGCCGGCGTGGGCTACTACGTGCGCTACTTCGGCAGCGAATGGGGCCGCGCCCTGCAGCTGGCATTGGTGTTTTTGGCGCTGGTTCTGTTGATTGCGCTGGCGCTGTCGCGGTCCTTCCGGGCGCGCCTTCGGGTGATGCTGGGCAAACACTTCTTCAACTACCGCTACGACTACCGCGAAGAGTGGCTCAAGTTCACCCAAACCCTGTCTTCGCAGAGCGCACCGGGCGAGACAGGGCTCAATGTCATCCGGGGTCTGGCCGACATGTTGGAGAGCCCAGCCGGTGCGTTGTGGCTGCGCAGGCCCGATGAAAAAATGTACCGTCAGGTGGCGCGCTGGAACCTGCCTCAGCTTTCGCACACAGAGCCGGTGGACTCGGCCTTGCTGGAGTTCATGCACCGCACAGGCTGGGTGGTCAACCTGGAGGAGTACCGCCTCGCCCCCGATCGCTACGAGAACCTGGCCTTGCCGGAATGGCTGCGGGCGCAACCGCAGGCCTGGCTCTTGGTGCCGCTGTGGCTGGGTACCGAGTTGCTGGGCTTCGTGGTGCTGGGCAGTCCGCGCACCCGCATGGAAGTGAATTGGGAAGTCACCGATCTGCTCAAGACAGCAGGGCGGCAGGCGGCAAGTTTTCTGGCCCAGATGCAGTCAACAGAGGCGCTGCTGGAAGCGCGCAAGTTCGAGGCCTTCAGCCGCATGTCGGCCTTCGTGGTGCACGACCTCAAGAACATCGTGACCCAGCTCTCGCTGATGGTGAAGAACGCCAAGCGCCTGAGCCATAACCCGGAGTTTCAGGCCGACATGCTGATGACGGTGGAGAACTCGCTGGAGCGCATGCGCCAGTTGATGCTGCAGTTGCGCGAAGGCGCTGCGCCTGGCGGCGCGGCTGTTGGCGTTGACCTCGGCCGGATTGCACAAGGGCTGGCGCAAAGCGTGTCGCGTCGCGGTCGCGAGCTGGAGATCGACGTGCAACCGCGGGTGGCGACACGGGGCCACGAGGATCGCCTGGAGCGTGTGATGGGACACCTGGTGAACAACGCGCTCGATGCCACCGAATCGCCACAACGCGTGTGGCTCAAGATCGACCGTTTTGGCAGCCATGCCCGCGTGGAAGTCGGGGACAATGGAACGGGCATGTCCGAAAGCTTCGTGCAGGAGCGGCTGTTCAAGCCGTTCCAGACGACCAAGGAAGCTGGCATGGGCATCGGCGCCTACGAGAGTTTTCAGTACGTTCAGGAGCTGGGCGGCAAGGTGAGCGTTGACAGCAAGGAGGGCGAAGGGACCGTGGTCACGCTCCTGCTGCCGCTGATCGAGTCGTTCCATGAATCCGACTGGCATCAATTGGGAGAGGCATGAGCGCAGACAAAGGCCCGCAACTGCTGATCGTGGAAGACGATCTGGCGTTGCAGAAACAAATCAAATGGTCGCTTGACCAATTCGCGTCCGCGACTGCGGACGATCGCGAGAGTGCACTGACCCAACTGCGTCGTCACGCACCGGCGGTCGTCACGATGGACCTGGGCTTGCCGCCCGACGCGGACGGAACAGAAGAGGGTTTCCGCCTGCTGGAGCAGATCGTTGGCGCGGCTCCCGACACCAAGGTGATCGTGCTCACCGGGCAGAACGGACAAGCCAACGCGCTCAAGGCCATTGCCATGGGCGCCTACGATTTTCTGGCCAAACCCTTCGAGCCCGAGATGCTCAATCTCACGGTCGAACGGGCGTTCAGGTTGCACGAGCTTCAAACCGAAAACGCGCGGCTGCAGTCCATGCGCCATCCCGACACACTGGCTGGTCTGATCACGCGCGACCCCGACGTGCTGCGCGTCTGCCGCACCATCGAGAAGGTGGCCAACACGGGCGCCACGGTGATGCTGCTGGGCGAGAGCGGCACGGGCAAAGAGGTTTTGGCCCGCGGGCTGCACCAGTCGTCCAACCGCAGGGCGGGGCGCTTTGTGGCCATCAATTGCGCGGCCATTCCTGAAAACCTTCTCGAGAGCGAACTCTTTGGCTACGAAAAGGGATCGTTCACCGGCGCCGCAAAAACCACACTGGGCAAGATCGAAACCGCCCATGGCGGCACGCTCATGCTCGACGAGATCGGCGACCTGCCCATGCCGCTGCAGGCCAAGCTGTTGCGGTTCTTGCAGGAGCGCGTGATCGAGCGGGTGGGCGGTCGCCAGGAGATCCCGGTGGACGTGCGCATCGTTTGCGCCACCCACCAGGATTTGAAGCAGCTCACCAGCGAAGGCCGTTTCCGGGAAGACCTGTACTACCGCCTGGCCGAGATCGTGGTCAACATTCCGCCCCTGCGTTCGCGCGTGGGCGACGCTGCCTTGTTGGCCCATGCCTTCACCAAACGGTTCTCCCAGGAGCAAAACCGGCGCAACCTGTCACTGTCCGAGGATGCCCTCAGGGCCATCGAGGCGCACAAATGGCCCGGCAACATCCGCGAACTTGAAAACTGCATCAAGCGGGCCACCATCATGGCCGACGGCAGCCAGGTCACGGCAGACGACTTGGGGCTGTCGGTACCGACGGGCGAGGAGGGCGACGCGTCGCTGGACCTGCGCACCGTGCGTGACGAAGCTGAAAAGAAAGCGGTGATTGCAGCACTGGCCCGCTCCAACGGGAACGTGCTCAAAGCAGCCGAGTTGTTGGGCGTGAGTCGGCCCACCCTGTACGACCTGATGCACCGCCTCGGTTTGAAATGACACCCCGCTTGATCAAGAGGAGCACTCCATGAATCACAGAACCACACCATGGCGCATCGCGCCGGTGGCCTTGTCCATCGCCATGTTGCTGTCCGCCTGTGGCAACAGCGATCCGCAAAAGATGGTGGAGTCTGCGCGGGAGTACCTGGATAAAAAGGACAACGCCGCGGCCATCATCCAGCTCAAGAACGCCTTGCAGGAAAAGCCGGAACTGGCCGAAGCGCGTTTCCTGTTGGGCAAGGCTCTGCTTGCCAATGGCGATCCGGTGGGTTCCCAGACCGAACTGCAGAAGGCGCTGGACCTGGGCTACGCGGCCGACGAAGTCACGCCGTTGCTGGCCCGAAGCCGCCTGCTGCAAGGTCAGTTCGCCGGGGTGACCAAAGACTATGCCGCTGTGCAACTGGGCAGCGCCGAGTCCAATGCCACCCTCAGAACCCTGGTGGCGGTGGCCTGGCGACAGCAGGGCAACCAGGACGCCTTTCAGAAGAGCCTCCAGGAAGCCCTGGCAGCCAAACCCGACCACGAACCAGCGCTGATTGAACAGGCTCGCCTCAAGGCGTCTCAGCGCGACTTTGACGGAGCTCTTGGCGGTCTGGCCGCGCTGCTTGCAAAGTCGCCCAAGAACGAAGACGCACTCAAGCTGCGGGGTGACATCCTGCTCTATGGCAAGAACCAACCCGATCAGGCGCTGGCCGCTTACCGCGAGTCGGCTGCGGCCCGGCCCAAGTTCCAGGAAGGCCAGGGCGGCGCGGTGCGCGTGTTGCTGAGCCAGGGCAAGCTCGACGAAGCTGCAAAGGAAATCGAGACCCTCAAGGCCTTTGCGGCTGGTTACCCGCAGACGCTCAACCTGCAAGCCCAGCTGGCGTTGCAGAAGAACGAACTGCCCGCTGCGCGTGAACACGCACAACAGCTGCTCAAGCTCACCCCGAGCAATCCCACGGCGCTCGAGCTCGCTGGTTCGATCGAGTACCAGCTCAACTCCATGACGCAAGCCGAAGCCTTGCTGGCTCGCGCGGTGCAGGCCGCGCCGCAGCTGCGCGTGGCGCGTCGGGTGCTGGTGTTGACGTATCTGCGCACCGGTCAGGTCGACCGCGCCATCGCCGCCTTGCCTGCGGACATCGCCACCAACGACTCGGACCCGGCGCTGTTGTCGGTGGCCGGGCAAGTACACATGGTCAAGGGCGACGTGGAACTGGCGCAGCAGTTTTTCTCCCGTGCCTCCAGACTCGATCCCACCGACCCCACAAAACGCACCACGCTGGCCTTGAGCCAGATGGCGACGGGCAACGCCGAGTCGGCGCTGGGCGCGCTGCAGGACATTGCCTCGTCCGATGCCGGCGTGGTGGCCGACATGGCGCTGATCAACGCCCACATGCGTCGCCGCGACGTGGACAAGGCCCTTGTGGCCATTGACGGATTGCAGAAAAAGCGGGCCAACGATCCGCTGCCGCACCAATTGCGTGGTCGTGCGCTCTTGCTTCGCAGCGACCGCACGGCGGCCCGCAGTTCGTTCGAGCAGGCACTCAAGATCGACCCTGCCTATTTCGCCGCCACCGCCGCACTGGCAGCACTCGACATCGTGGACCGCAAGCCGCAGGACGCCCAGCAGCGGATGGAGGCGGTGCTCAAGACCAACCCGTCCAATGCACAGGCCTTGATGGCCCTGGCCGAAATCAAGGCCGGTTCGGGTGCGGGCAAGCAGGACGTGATTGATCTGATCCAGAAGGCGATCGACGCCGCGCCCACCGACAAGACGCCTCGGTTGATGCTGGTTGAGTACCACTTGCGCCAGAACGACGCCAAGGCCGCATTGACCTCGGCACAGAGCGCTGCAGTGGCTCTGCCTGACGTGCCCGAGCTGGTTGATGCGCTGGGTCGAGCCCAGGCCGCGAATGGCGAGAACAACCAGGCCATGAGCAGCTTCAACAAGCTGGTGGGTCTGATGCCGCAATCGCCATTGCCTTACCTGCGCATGGCCACGGTGCACGTGGCAGCCAAAGACAACTCTGCCGCCATCACCAGCCTTCGCAAGGCACTGGACGCCCAGCCCAACCTGCTCGCCGCCCAGCGCGGGTTGGCCGAGCTGCTTCTCAAGAGCAACCAGACGAGTGAGGCGGTGGCCATCAGCAAGACGGTGCAGACCCAGCGGCCCAAGGAGAGCGCCGGCTTCCTGCTGGAAGGGGATGTTCACTCAACCTCCCGCAACTGGGCGAGCGCTGCAGCGGCTTACCAAGCCGGCCTGAAGGTGGCGCCTGGCCCGGAGCTGGTCATCAAACTGCACACCGCGCTCACCCAGAGTGGCAAGGCAGCCGATGCGCAGCGTCTGACCACCGAATGGCAGCGCACCAACCCGAACGACGCGGCCATCCCCCTGTACCTGGGTGACCGCGCCATCGCGAGCAACCAGTTGAACGAGGCGCAGCGTCAATATGACCGCGTGCTTGCCTTGCAGCCGAGCAACGCGCTCGCTCTGAACAACATGGCGTGGGTCGCGGGCAAGTTGGGGCGAGCCGATGCGTTGACCCTGGCGGAAAAGGCCAACGAGGTGGCGCCGAATCAGCCCGCCTTCATGGACACACTCGCCTTGTTGCTCTCTGAAAAGAACGAACACGCCCGCGCGCTGACGCTTCAGAAGAAAGTGGTGGAGCTCCAGCCCAACGCACCGCTGTTCAAACTCAACCTGGCCAAGATCCACATCAAGGCCGGCGACAAGGCCTCGGCAAAACCGCTGTTGGACGAATTGACTGCGCTCGGGGACAAATTTTCCGGTCAGGCAGAGGTCACCCAGCTCAAGGGCGCGCTGTGACGACGGCGCGTCGGCATTTTTTACATCCCAAGACGCGGAATCCCCTGAGGAAGTCAGCTGTCCGGAATTGCCTCGCCAAATCAAGGGCTTGTAAGCATCTGTGTTTTTCGGCAGGATTCTTGCTTGTATGACCCGAACACCACCCTGACGCTCGACCACACACGTCTCGACCGCCCGCGATCCGCGAAGCGGACTGACATCCGGGAAGCAGGAAGCCTCACATGAACGAAAAGACCACGCCCACTTCGAATCTGCCGGAATCCGCAGCAACACCGGCTGCCGGTCTCAACCGTCGCCGCCTGGTGCGAGCCGGACTCACCGCAGCGCCCGTCATGGCAGCGCTGCACAGCAACACCGTGCTGGCCGGTGGTGGCGATCACAGCTGCATTCGCCCGTCCTCGTTTTCCTCGCTCAAGCTGGCCCAGATGAAGGTGAGCCGCGGCCGTGAAATCCGCGACGACTACGAATGCAAGTCGCACGGCTACTGGAAGAACAACAACGGGAATCTGGCAACCGACTACAAGAAAACCAAGTTTCTGTCTTCCGATACTGGTTTTACTGCCAATCCAGGCAATGCGTTCCGGGGTAAGTCACTGCAGGAAGTCCTCCAGATGACGGGCAATGCGAACAACACCGCATTGGCGCGCCACGTGGTGGCCGCCTTCCTGTCGGCCAAATCGGCGCGCAACGATCCTGACCGTGTGTTGTTGTCGGTGGCTCAATGCCAGGCCATCTGGAACGGGCAGGGCAACTGGTCACCGTTTGCCGGCGCCAACTGGACTTTGGCCGACACCATGAATTACTTCGACAAGGTTTTCGGCTCCGCATTTCTGTGACCGAAGCAGGGGCGTCTGTGCATTGCCGTTGCCGGCGCGCGATCGATTTTTTCCTGCACTCGTTCGACGACGGTGTGGTGGTGTACGACGAGGCAGACGGCAGCCTTCACGCTTTGAATCCGGTCGCCGGCGAAGCATTGCAGCATTTGATCAGTCACGCCGCAGGATTGCGCGATGAGGACCTTGCTCGCCTGATGCTCCAGGACGAGCCCGAGGTGGCCGATCTGGATCAGGTTCGCGGCTTGTTGGAAGGGTTGGTTTCTCTGGGTTTTGCGGAGCACGTGCCAACGTGAGTCCACCCGTCAGTCTGAACAAACTGACCCTGTCCGACCTGGGTCATCTTCTGGCGGCTGATGGGATCTTCTTGCGAGTCCCGCCGTTTGTCATGAACATCCGAAGTTCCATTCCCGTGGTCGCGGAGGGTTTGCATGCCCTCTACGGCGATTACGAGTGGCTGGAGGGGCAGGGGCATTTTGCCGACTTTCATGTGTCCGTAACGACCCGGCACAGGGTCTTCAAGAAGGTGTGTGTCTTCGAGATGGACGGGTTTCAGCCCTTCACGCCGCTGGCCCATGGCGAAGCCTTTGCATTTTTGGAGTGGGGCATGAACTGGTGCATCACCAGCCATTGCCACAGCTGGCTGACCATCCACTCGGCCGTGCTCGAGAAAAACGGCCGCGCGGTGCTTCTTCCGGCGCCACCTGGCTCAGGCAAGAGCACGCTGTGCGCCGCGCTCATGCTGCACGGTTGGCGGCTCTTGTCCGATGAAATGGCCCTGCTGGATCCGGTGACTGGTCTGGTCACCCCCGCGCCCAGGCCCGTGAGCCTGAAAAATGCGTCGATCGACGTGATTCGTCAACGTGCCGGGGGCTTGAACTTTGGTCCTGTTGCCCACGACACCCTCAAGGGTTCCGTGGCCCACATGCAGGTGTCCGCCGAGAGCCTCGCAAAGGCACATGTGCCCGTCTTGCCTTCGTGGGTGGTCTTCCCCAAGTATTCAAAGGGCTCGCCCCTGACGGTGAGCGAACACCCCAAGTCCCAGGCGCTGGTGGAACTCGCCTCCAACAGTTTCAACCATCACGTTCATGGCCGCGCAGGCTTTGAAGCGCTGGCGCAACTGGTCGAGCGCTGTGCCTGTCACGACCTGGCGTACGCGTCGCTCGAAGATGCGCTGGCCTGGTTTGATGCGTTGGCGGCCACACCATGAGCCTTCCTTCCACCGACGTGCTGCTGGCCGCACTGCACCACCCGACCAGCCTGGGGGAGCTGTCCGAAGTCCAATGGGATCTGCTCATCCGCCAGGGACGTCGCGCCGATGTGCTGGCGCGAATCGGTGAAAACGCGTTGTTGCATGGGGCATGGGACGCCGTGCCGGCTCAGCCTCGAAGACACCTGGAATCGGCCATGAAGCTCGCTGCACGCCAGCACGTGGAGCTGGATCACGAGGTCCAGGCGATCGCCCGGGCGCTGGAGCCGGTGGGCGAGCCGGCCGTTTTGCTCAAGGGTGCCGCCTATGTGCAGGCTGGTTTGGCAGCGGCCGGTGGGCGCATGGTTTCGGACGTGGACATCCTCGTTCCCCGCCAGCGCCTGACCGAGGTCGAGTCGGCCCTGATGATGGCTGGTTGGGTGCAAACCAACCGCGACGCTTACGACCAGCGGTACTACCGGCAGTGGATGCATGAGCTGCCTCCGCTGCGACACGTCAAACGGGGCTCGGTGCTCGATGTCCATCACGCTATCCTGCCGCCCACAGCCCGTCTCAAGCCCGATTCGGCACTGCTGCTCGTGGACACCGTGGCGGTCGGCGATGACGAGCGGATCCGCGTGCTGTCCCAACCCGACATGGTGTTGCACAGTGCCGCGCACCTCTTTCACGAAGGCGAGCTGGAGATGGGTTTGCGCGGGCTTGTAGACCTCGACGCGCTGCTGCGGGAGTTCGGCGCCGATCTCAACTTCTGGCCTTCGTTGCAGGCGCGTGCCCAGCGGCTTGACCTGGAAGGACCGCTGTACCTGGCGTTGCGGTACACACGCCTCTTGCTCCAGACGCCCGCACCCGAGGGACTGGAGGTTGAGCTGCAGGCGGCGGCGCAGCGCCGAGGCGCCGTCATGCGCCCGGGTCTGCAGGACGCCCTGTTCCTGCGCGCGCTGAGGCCCGCCCACGCCACCGCCTCCGATGCCTGGACGCCTCTGGCGCGCGCCATCCTGTACCTGCGCGGTCACTGGCTGCGCATGCCGCCGGCGCTGCTGACCTGGCACCTGCTGCGAAAAATGTTCAAAAGTCTGCCGCTTGAGAGGACTGTCCCATGATCCGACGCGCATTCCATGTGGGGGTGCTGGCATGCCTGTGCGTGCTGGCGACGACTCACGTGCTGGCCGGTTTGCCCGAAACCATCGCCGGGCTCAAACCCTCGGTGGTGCTGATCGGCACTTTCAAGGCCACCGACAGCCCGCGCTTCCAGCTGCGGGGCACGGGCTTCATTGTGGCCAACGGTCAGTTGGTGGTGACCAACGCCCATGTGCTTCCCTCACCGGCGGGCGGTGATGCGCCGGCGTTGGTGGTGCAGGTGCGCCAGGCTTCGGGCGAATGGCAGATGCGCCCGGTGGCGACACTGGAGACAAACCCTGCGTACGACCTGGCCCTGCTTCGAATGGAGGGCCCACCGGGCACTCCTGCCCGGCTGGGTGATTCCGGCTCCGTGCGCGAAGGGGACGATCTGGCCTTTATGGGGTTCCCCATTGGTGGCGTGTTGGGTTTTTCGCCGGTCACGCACCGCGCCACGGTGTCCAGCATCACGCCGGCTGCACTGCCCAGCCCGTCGGCTGGACGCTTGAGCGAGACGGCCATCCGGGGTTTGCGCAACGGCACCTTCAACATCTTTCAGCTCGATGCGACCGCCTACCCCGGCAACAGCGGCGGCCCGTTGTTCGACCCCGAATCGGGCCATGTGGTGGGTGTGTTGAACATGGTGCTGATCAAGGGCACGCGAGAGTCGGCGCTGAGCCAGCCTTCGGGCATTTCGTACGCCATACCCAGCGTGCATGTGCGCGAGATGCTGGACCGCCATCGCTGAGGAAAGAGTGACCATGAACTCGAGCTTGAGCGCCAGCCCGGAACGGGTGGATGCGCTGGTCATCGGCGCCGGCGTGATCGGGCTTGCGGTGGCGCGCGCCTTGGCCCTGGCGGGGCGCGACGTCTTGGTGCTGGAGCGCGAAGCCGCGATCGGCACCGGGACCAGCTCGCGCAACAGCGAGGTGATTCACGCGGGCATTTACTACCCTGCAGGGTCGCTGAAGGCGCAGCTGTGTGTGCAGGGACGCGCGGCACTCTATGCGTACTGCAACGAACGTGGCATCGCCCATCAGCGTTGCGGCAAGCTCATCGTGGCCAACACACCGTCCCAGCTGGCCAGCTTGCGCGGTATCCGGGACAAGGCGGCCGCCAACGGTGTGTCCGATCTGGTGTTGCTGAACCGGGCAGAAGCGCAAGCCATGGAGCCTCAGCTGCAATGCCTTGGCGCGGTGCATTCGCCTTCCACCGGCATCGTCGACAGCCACGCGCTGATGCTGGCTCTGCAGGGCGACCTGGAGAACGCCGGTGGGTTGGTGGCTTGTCACAGCGGCGTTCGTGAACTGGCGGTGACATCGCGCGGTATTCAGGTGGAGTCGCTTGACGGGACACGTCTGCTGGCGCGCACCGTCGTCAACGCGGCAGGGCTGCACGCCTGTGATCTGGCCCGCAAGATCCGCGGCTTCAGCCCGCGACTGGTCCCCAAATCCTGGTACGCCAAGGGCAGTTATTTCACGCTGGCCGGGCGTTCCCCATTCACGCACCTGATCTATCCGGCACCCGAGCCCGACGCGCACTTGGCCGGCCTGGGTGTTCATCTCACGCTGGACCTGGGTGGCCAGGCCAAGTTCGGGCCCGATGTGGAGTGGACGGCATCGCCCGACGACCTGCAGGTGGACCCGGCGCGTGCCGACGCGTTTTATGCCGAAGTACGGCGCTACTGGCCTGCCTTGCCCGATGGTGCCTTGCAGCCTGGCTACGCAGGCATCCGCCCGAAGATCAGCGGCCCGCACGAAGCCGCGGCTGATTTCTGCATCCAGGGACCGGAGGAGCATCGTGTGCCCGGTTTGGTGAACCTGTTCGGCATTGAGTCGCCCGGCCTCACCAGCTGTCTGGCCATTGCCGACCGGGTGATCGCGTTGACCTGATCAGGCGCCCTGGGCCTGGATGGCTCGGGCAGATTCCCACACCAGTGAGGGGCCTTTGTAAATCAGGCCAGTGTAGATCTGGACCAGGTTGGCGCCGGACTGGACCTTGCTCACGGCATCCTCGGCGCTGAGGACCCCGCCCACGCCAATGATGGGGAAGCTCTTGCCCAGGCAGGCGCGCAGCTGGCGGATCACCTGGTTGCTCATCTGCAGCACCGGCGCGCCCGACAGGCCGCCGGTTTCGTTGGCGTGGTCCATGCCTTTCACCGCTTCGCGACCGAGCGTGGTGTTGGTGGCGATCACGCCCATGGCGTCGGTGGCATGGCCCTCGCTGTCGGCGCCATAGCGCATCAGCGTGGCGGCGATGATTTCGATTTGCGAGTTGTCCAGGTCGGGTGCGATCTTGAGGAACACCGGGATGCGCCGGCCATGGCGCTGCGCCAGCAGTTCCCGCCGTTCTGCCACCGCACCAAGCAGAGCGTCCAGCGCCTCGTCGCTCTGCAGGCTGCGCAGGTTCTGCGTGTTGGGGCTGGAGATGTTGACGGTCACGTAGTCGGCGTGCGGATATACGCCGTCCAGGCAGGTGAGGTAGTCGTCGGTGGCCCGCTCGATGGGCGTTTTCGCGTTTTTGCCGATGTTCAGACCCAGCACCATGGGATTCGCGCCCCCTTGGTTGCGAAACCGGGCCCGCTGCACATTGGCCAGAAACGCGTCCAGCCCTTCGTTGTTGAAGCCCAGGCGGTTGATCAAGGCGTTCGCCTTCGGCAGGCGGAACATGCGAGGCTTTGGGTTGCCGCTTTGGCCCAGCGGCGTGACGGTTCCGACTTCCACAAACCCGAAGCCCATGGCCGCGAGACCGTCGATGCATCGCGCGTTTTTGTCGAGACCGGCTGCCAGCCCGACCCGGTTGGGAAACTGGATGCCGGCCACCGTGTGAGGGTCGTGGACGCGGGGCTCGCTGTACAGGCAGGTCAGCGGCGAGTGCTGCAGCTTCGCGATGGCGTTGAGTGTCAGTTCGTGGGCGGCTTCGGGGTCCATGCCGAACAGGAAGGGGCGGGCGGCGGCATAGGGCAGAAGCGACATTGGATAATCCGGGGCTGTTGTTTCACCGATTGTCTCAAATGACCCAAGACGAACTCAAAGCACTGGTTGGCCAGGCCGCCCTGCAATACGTGACCCCCGGCGAGATCGTGGGGGTGGGCACCGGCTCCACCGTCAACAAGTTCATCGATGCGCTGGCCAG
>PNMH01000006.1 GCA_013823505.1 Polaromonas sp.
GCGCTGCTGATCGACCCGCGCATCCTGATCCTGGACGAAGCCACCTCGGCGGTGGACACCGAGACCGAAAAAGAGATCCAGAAGGCGCTGGACAACCTCGTGCAGGGCCGCACGACCATTGCCATCGCGCACCGCCTGTCCACGCTGCGCAAGGCCGACCGGCTGGTGGTGATGGACCGGGGCGAAGTGGTGGAAGTGGGGCCGCACGACGAGCTGATGGCGCGCCAGGGTCACTACTGGCGCCTGCACGAAGCCCAGGCCCGCCAGGCCGCCGCCGAAGACCCCGACCACATCGGCAACGCCCTGGCCCACCATCTGCCGCAGCCCTCGGCCCACACCGGCAATCTCGCGCCATGAACACCAACCCCTCCATGGCCGATTTCGAACTCTTCTCGGACCCCCTGGGCCGCTGGGTGTGCCGCGTGGGCGGTGCCGAGCCGCAGGTGGGCGTGCAAGTGACCCGGGCCTTCCCGCTGAGCGCACCCACGGAAGCCATTTCCATCGTCGGCCCCGACGGCCACGAGTTGGTGTTCGTGCCACGGCTCGACGCGCTGGACGGCACCCGGCAGGCGGCGGTGCTGCAAGCGCTGGCCGAGCGCGAGTTCTCGCCGGTGATCCAGCGCATCCGCGAGGTCAGCACCTTCGGCACGCCCAGCACCTGGCAGGTGGACACCGATCTCGGACCCACCGAACTCGTGCTCAAGGTGGAAGAAGACATCCGCCGCCTGCCGGGCCAGCGCCGCCTGCTGATCACCAGCGCGCACGGGGTGGTGTTCGAAATCCCCGACCGCAACGCGCTGGACCGCGCCTCGCGCCGATTCCTCGAACGTTTTCTGTGAGGCCGTCATGTCGCCCGGCCGACGAAAGGCTTGCTCATCGATATGACGATCGTCATATTGATCGCTACAATTGCGGCATGGAAATCGCGCCCAACCGCAAGGCCCTGACCCACGAACGCATCCTCGACACAGCGGCGCGGGCCATTCGGCGCGCCGGTTTCCAGGGCGTCGGCGTGGCCGACATCATGAAAGAGGCGGGACTGACTCACGGTGGCTTCTACGCGCACTTCGCCTCGCGCGACGCCTTGCTGGTCGAGGCCCTGGAGCACGCCGGGCGGCAAAGCGCCGAGCGCCTCGCCAAGGGAAATTCAGCGCGGGAAGGCAAGGGCGCCAGCCCGTTTCGCGCACTGATCGAAGGCTACCTGTCCGATCGCCACCTGGGCAACGCCGAGGAAGGCTGCGCAGTGGCCGCCCTCGCCTCCGAAATGCCACGCCAAGCGCCCGAGGTACGCACCGCCGCGGCTCAGCGCGTGCGCGGTCTGGTGGAGCGCGTGGGCAACGCGCTGCCCGCCGGCGCCGCGCCTGGCACGGCCACGGCGGTGGCGAGCCAGATGGTGGGCGCATTGCAGCTCGCACGTGCCCTGGGCAACAACGCCGAGGGCCGGGCCCTGCTGGCCGCCAACCGCAGCGCGTTGCTGGCGCAGCACGACACGTCAGGTCGAGATTGAGCAACAGACATGTGGACTGCGCCCGGCTTTTTTTACCCCAGAGTATGACGACCGTCATATACACGAAGCTGTGAAACACAGAGAACCTCCATGACCGCGTCACTCGCCCAATCCCGCGTGCAGCAGATGCTGCACGCACCGCTGCTGCCCACGCTCATGCGCCTGGCCACGCCCAACGTGCTGGGCCTGTTCGCAACGACGATCGTGATCGGCTACGACGGCTACATCCTCGGGCGCCTGGGCGCTGACGCACTCGCCGGCATCGCGCTCGTGTTTCCGCTTTCGATGCTGATGATCCAGATGTCGGCCGGCGGCATTGGTGGCGCGACCACCGCCGCGGTGGCGCGCGCGCTGGGCGCGGGCCGGGCAGAAGACGCCAGCCGCCTGGCGCAGCAGGCCCTGTTCATCGCGGCCGCGCTGGCCGCGCTGTTCATGGTGGCGCTGCTGGGCTTCGGGCGCGGCATCTTCGCCGGCATGGGCGGCAGCGGTGCGGCGCTTGACGCGGCGCTTGCGTACTCGAACGTGCTGTTCAGCGGCGCCGTGGTCATCTGGTTCGCCAACGTGCTGGCCGCCGTGGTGCGCGGCGCAGGCAACATGCTGCTGCCTTCGGTGCTGCTGCTGGGCACGGCCTTGTTGCACCTGGTGCTGTGTCCGTTGCTGGTGTTTGGCTGGGGGCCGGTGCCGGCGCTCGGTGTGGTCGGCGCGGCGGTGAGCACGCTGGTGGTCAACGCCGCTTCGGCCCTGGTGATGGTGGCCCACCTGCTGCGGCCCGACGGCGCGGTGCAATTGCAGCGCTCACCGTGGCGGCTGCGCAGGCCGTTGCTGCGCGACATCCTGCGGGTGGGTCTGCCCGCGTCCCTGAGCCCGGTGATCAGCAACGCGTCCATCGCGGTGGCCACCGCCTTCGTTGGCAGCTACGGCACGGCCGCGCTCGCGGGCTACGGCGTGGCGGCGCGGCTCGAATACATCCTGGTGCCGATTGCGTTCGGTTTCGGCACGGCGCTCACCGCGATGGTGGCGACCAACATGGGCGCCGGACAATCGGCGCGCGCGGTGCGCGTGGCCTGGGTGGGCGGCGCGGTCGTGGCGGCCATCACCGGCGGCATCGGGGTGGTCACCGCGATCGCGCCAGGCCTGTGGATGAACCTGTTCACCACCGACGCCGAAGTGCTGGGCTTCGGTGCCCGCTACCTCAACATCGTGGGCGGCTGCTACGCGTTTTTCGGCCTCGGCCTGGCGCTGTTCTTTGCGTCGCAGGGCGCGGGCCGCATGTTCTGGCCGCTGGCCGGCAGCATGGCGCGGCTGGTGGTGTTGATGGTCGGCGGCTGGCTGTGCGTGCATGTATTCCAGACCTCGCCCACAGCCCTCTTCGCCGTCATTGCATTCAGCCTAGTGCTCTATGGTTCGACCATTGCGATGGCGATCCGGCTGGGCAGCTGGACGCGATAAGACCCTTCCCGACTTCACCACAGGAGACCTCATGAGCACACTGGCCGACCAATTCAACGCGCGCGGCGCGGACGCGCTGCCGGGCCACCTGGGCCTGGTCATCACCCACGTGAGCCCGGCCGAAGTGCGGTCCGAACTGGCGGTGAAGCCGAGCACCATGGCACCCAACGGTTTTCTGCACGCAGGGAGTGTGGTCACGCTGGCCGACACCAGTTGCGGCTATGGCTGCGTGGCGAATCTGCCCAAGGACGCCACCGGCTTCACCACCATCGAACTCAAGAGCAACCACCTGGACACGGCGCGCGAAGGCACCATCGACTGCGTGGCCACGCCGGTGCACCTGGGCCGCAACACGCAGGTGTGGGACGCGACCGTGACCCACCGCGAAACGGGCAAGACGATTGCGCTCTTCCGCTGCACACAGATGGTGCTGTACCCCAAAGGCTGATTACCGCTGGCTCAGCGCTTTCGAACCAGGTCGGCCACGATGGTCACCAGGGCCATCACGATGAAGATGACGAAGAGCACCTTGCCGATGCTGGCGGCACCCGCGGCCAGGCCGCCAAAGCCCAGCACGGCCGCGATCAGGGCGATGACGAAAAAGACGACGGCGTAATGCAGCATGGCGGGCTCCTGGTTGGCCGCAACGACGACCGTTGCGATGGCTCCAATGTAGGCAACGCCCACGCCGCTGGCTGCAAGCCGATGCCCTGACCGGCTGTAGGAATCCTCCGACGGCGGCGCCGACGCCAGCCACCCGCTCAGGGCTTGCGCGGCGCGGCGGGCTGGGTCTCGGTCTGGGCGGGTGCAGCGGCCACGGTGCAGGGGTCGACCTTGGGGGTGGAGCCTTGTTCGATCAGCGGCAGCAGGGCGGCGGCTGGCCCGGCCACCGCACCCAGCGCCACCGCACCGAGCACCCGACCCACCAGGCCCTGCGCCTCGATGCCGATCTGCGGATCGGCCAGCGTGCCGGAGACGGTGACGGGGGTGCGCAGGGACAGCGGTGACCAGTCGTGCGAGCGGGTCACGACGCGCAGCGCCAGCGACTCGTCGCGCAGATTCACCTGGCCACTGATGCGGGTGGTGCTGTCGGCACTGTCGATCACCGCCAGCGTGGGCGCCAGCACGCCGTTGCGCGCGACCATGTCGAATCGGGCACAACGCAAGGGCAGGGGCTGGTCGCCCCGGATCAGCACACCCAGCGATTCGGCCACATCCAGGCCCATGGCCTCGGTGGCCAGGTGGGACAGCGTGCCGTCGCGCAGGGTGAGCTGCACCGGACCGTCAAGGCTGGAGAGGATCTCGGCGGTGGATCGGCCCGCGCCGCGCACGTGGACGGTGCCGAACAGCAAGCCCGTCAGGTAGCTCTGCACCACCTGGTCGCCGCCCTGTCGGGCCTGGTTGCGCTCTTTCTTCAGGGTCGCTGCGCCCTTGGCCACGGGCGCGCTGGCGGGTGCACCGTCGGTGCTGAGACCGCGCAGCCAGCCGGCCATGTCGATGGCCTTGAAGTCGAGCTTGGCCACCCAGGCGGCCGGGCTGGCGTTGGCATCGAATTGCGTCGAGCCGGCAATCGATCCGCCCGAGACCGTGGCCTTCAGGTCGTCGAGCTTCAGCACGCCACCGGCCAGGCGCACGCGGGTCTTCAGGTTCTGCAAAGGCGCCATGGCCGTGGTGCCGAAGTCCAGCTGGCTGATGTCCACCTGCACGTCGGCGTCCATCGCCTTGAGGGAAGGCAGGTCGAAACGGCGTTGCGGCAGTACCCGCCCCGGCGTGGTGGCGTCGTCCCGGGTCGTGTCGCCGCCCTGGCCGCCGATGGCGGGGCCCAGGTCAGCCAGGGCGAGCCGGCTACCGGTGAGTTGACCGGAGAGCTTGGCCGGCGTCTGGCGCTGGTCAAACAGCAAATCGCCCGCGAGCTGGCTGCTGCCGACGACGGCGCGCTGGGCTTTCAGACGCCAGGCACCGGCCTCGTGGTCCAGCGTGCCGCGCAGATCGAATGGCGGTGTCTGGGGCAGGGTGATGCCCAGGGGATCGCCCACGGCGGCCAGCGAGCGGCCCTTGAACTCCACCTTGCCCTGCAAGCGCGGCGAGCCCAACAGCGCAGCGGCCTGGCCGTCGAACAGCAGGCGCGAACTGCCCACGCTGCCCTCCACGCGCAGCGGCACCCAGGGCGCGCCAGCGGCGCCATCCGCGTCCTGCAACAAGGGCAAGGTGCTGCCGGCCCGCACATTGAGCTTGAGCGGCAGTGCCTGGTAGCGGCCGCTGAACGTGGCCACATAGCCCGCGTCGGCGCCGGCCACAGCCTCGCCCTCGCTGCCTTGCACGGCCACCTTCAGGTCCACGTCCTGCCGCGCGTCGTTCCAGTCGATTCGGCCTTGTTTCATGAGCAGCGTGCCGAATCGCGGCAGGCTCGCCATCGGGTCGGATTGGGCATCTTCGGGTTGGGGCGCACCGAGCTGCCAGTTGGCGCTGCCGTCTTTCAGGCGCACCAGTTGCGCATCGAGCTGGTCGGCCTGCAGGCTGTGCACCCGCAAGCGCTCGCCCTGCCGCCAGCGCCACACATCGCCCCAGGTCCAGGCCAACTCGACGCCTTGCGCATCGAGCAGGTGCGGCACCTTGAAGCGTTCGTCGGAAGCGATCTGCAGGTGTCCCACCGCCAGCCGCGGGCGCCAGAACAGGTGCAGCTTCACGTCGCCCTGCAACACCACCGGCACGCCGGCCCCGCGGGCCATGGCGCGCTCCATGGGCTGGCGCAACACAGGCCAGCCCGTCATTTCACCGACCACCACACCGAGCACCAGCAGCCCGGCCAGGCCGCCCACCAACCAGGCAGGGCGGCGCCAGCGCTGGGTCGGGGCGGGCGTGGGAGGGGCCTCTGCGCGGGGGTTCATCGGCACGGTTTGTTGCTCAAATGGGTCATGCTTTCGATTGTGGAGGGCTGGCCGCGCGGCGTATGTGTGGCAACGAACCGACCGTGCGCGATGGCGCCCGCTAGTCTGTGGCGATGACCGAACCGCTTCCTTCCACCGAACCGCACGCCAAGGCGCCCGGCGGCGCCCGATCGGCGGCGGGTGCGCAGTGGGCGCAGCACGGCAGCGCCTGGGTGCTCGGCATCGTCGGGGAATGGCGCGGCCACCGCGCCGCGCTGCCCAAGACGCCCGCTGCCCTGGTGCAGGGCGATGTGCGCTTCGACACCACCGCGCTGGGCTCCTGGGACGTGGCGCTGGCCTCCACCCTGTGGCAGCACCTGGGCGCGCTGAAGCGCCCGCCGGTGCGGCTCGATCTGCAAGGTCTGCCCGAGGGGCTGCGCGAGATCCTTTCCATGGCGCTCAGCGAGACCCCCGAGGCCGCTGCGCGCGAGCGCGAACCCGGCCGCATTGCCCGCGTGGGCGCCAGCACCCAGGCCTGGTGGGCGGAGGGCCGCCGCTCGCTCACCTTCGTGGGCGAGGTGCTGATGTCGGTGGGTCGCTGGCTGCGCGGGCGCAGCGACATGCGCTGGAGCGACCTGGCATGGCAAGTGGAGCAGACGGGACCGCGCAGCCTGCCCATCGTGGCGCTGGTGAGCTTTCTGGTGGGTCTGATCGTGGCTTACATGGGCGCAGCGCAGTTGCAGCGCTTCGGCGCGCAGAACTACATCGCCGACCTGGTGACGGTGGGCGTGGTGCGCGAGGTGGCGGCGCTGCTGGTGGGCATCGTGCTGGCTGGGCGCGTGGGCGCGGCGTTTGCCGCGCAGATCGGCAGCATGCGGGCCAACGAAGAGGTCGACGCTTTGACGACGATGGGCGTGAACCCGGTGGATTTTCTGGTGCTGCCGCGCGTGCTCGCGTTGCTGATCGTGGGGCCCATGCTCACGGCGTTTGCCGCAGTGGTGGGCATGGGCGTGGGCTGGCTGGTGGCCGTGGGCCTGTACGGCGTGACGCCACTCGAATACGTGTACGCCAGCGCGCAGGCCATGACGCTGCCGCATGTGCTGATCGGCTTGCTCAAGGGCACGGTGTACGCGGTGCTGGTGGCACTCGCCGGTTGCCTGCAGGGCATGTCGGCCGGGCGCAGCGCGCAGGCCGTGGGCGACGCCACCACCGCGGCAGTGGTGCAAGCCATTGTGTGGATGGTGGTGGCGGCCTCGGTGCTCACCGTGGTCTTTCAGCAACTGGACTGGTGACCCGATGACCGATCCTTTGATCCGCGTGCAAGGCATGACCATGGCCTTTGGCGACAACGTCGTGCAGCGCGACCTCACATTCGACGTGTTGCCCGGCGAGGTGCTGGCCATCGCGGGCGGCAGTGGTTGCGGCAAGAGCACCTTGCTGCGCCACCTCATCGGCCTGCAGGCGCCCGCCGCGGGCCAGGTGCTGCACGGCTCGCAAGACCTGTACACCGCCGACGCCAGAACCCTGGGCGTGCTGCGCCGGGGCTTCGGTGTGGCGTTTCAGGCCGGCGCGCTGTGGAG
The DNA here is from genome assembly GCA_013823505.1 of Polaromonas sp. Next base: position 7,404 of record PNMH01000006.1, read on the forward strand.
CAGCATGACCGTGGGCGAAAACGTGATGCTGCCGATGCAGCTGTTCACCGACCGCGATGCACAGGCCTGCGAGCAGGAGGCGCGTTTCAAGCTCGCGCTGGTGGGCCTGGGCGACAGCTTCGAGACCGAGCCCGCCCGGCTCAGTGGCGGCATGCGCAAGCGCGCAGCGATCGCGCGTGCGCTGGCGCTGGACCCGCCGCTGCTCTTTCTCGACGAACCCTCGGCCGGCCTGGACCCGCTGTCGTCGGCCCACCTGGACGACCTCATCCGCCACCTGCGCGACGACCTGGGCACGGCCGTGGTGATGGTCAGCCATGAACTGGGCAGCATCTTCGCGCTGGCCGACCGACTGCTCTTTCTCGACGCCCAGACCAAAACCATGACCGCCCTCGGCCCCCCCGACGAACTTCTGCACCGCGGCCCGCCCGGGGTGCAGGCCTTCCTGCGCCGAGGCGCCACCGAACCCGAGACCGAAACCGCATGAAGCGACAGCTCAGCCCCACCCTCATCGGCACCTTCGTGGTCGCCGGTCTGGCCTTGATCGCCACCGCCATCATCGCGCTGGCCGGCAACAGCCTTTTCACACGCAAGGAGAAAGCCGTCATGTTTTTCAGAGGCTCGGTCTATGGCCTGCAAGTGGGCGCACCGGTGGTGTTTCGCGGTGTGCGCGTGGGCAGCGTGGAGTCGATCGCGGTCTTCTACGACCGCAAGACCGACGACTTCTCGATTCCCGTGGTGGTAGGGCTCGAAGGCGACGCGGTGAGCGGGCTCGATGGCCGCCGCACGGAGGGCGTGGGCCTGGCGCTGCCGGCGTTGGTGGAGCGCGGGCTGAGCGCCCAGCTCGCCATGCAGAGCCTGCTGACCGGCCAGCTGTACGTGGACCTGGACCTGCGCCCCGAGCGCCCGGGCAATCTGCGCGGCACTTACCTCGATGTCACCGAGATCCCGACCACCGCCACCGCCATCCAGGCGCTGAAGAACCAGCTCGAAGGCATGGACTTCCGCAAGATCGCCGAAGACCTCTCGGCTATTGCGGCCTCGGCGCGCGCCATGGTCTCCGGCCCCGAACTCAAGCAGGCCCTGACCGACCTGGCCGCGATCACGGCCACCGTCAACCGCGTGGCCACCAAGCTCGACCAGCGCATCGACCCGGTGGCCAACGAGCTGCAACGCTCGCTGACCTCCACCCGCAAGGCCATGGACGGCCTGGGCGAAGCCGCGCAGTCGATCAACAAAACCTCGGATCAGGTGGGCGAGCTGCTCGCGCCCAACGCGCCGCTGGTGCAGAACCTGCAGCGCGCCGCGGACGAGGTGGGCCGCAGCGCCGCGTCGCTGCGCGAAGCCACCGCCGACGACTCCAGCCTGCGCCTGGGTGCCGACCGCGCGCTCGACGACCTCGCGCGCGCGGCCCGCGCCCTGCGCGACCTGGCCGAGACGCTGGAGCAGCAGCCCGACTCGGTGCTGCGCGGCCGAAAGGTGGCGCCATGAAGCGCCGCGACGTGTTGTTGGGTGCGGGTGCTGTGCCGTTGCTGCTGGCAGGCTGCGCGTCCCCACAGGTGCCCACGCGCTGGTACGAACTCAAGAGCGAGCCGCCCGAAGCGGTGCCCGCGCCCCGGCCGGGCGACGGCTCGGTGTGGGAACTCTCGGGCCGCCTGCCCCTGCCCGGCACGCTGGAGCGGGACACGCTGGTGGTGGCCAGCGGCGCGGCCGGTGTGCTCCCGCTCGTGGGCCACCGCTGGGTGGTGCCGCTGCGCGAGAGCATCCCGGTGCGGCTCGCGGCCGACCTGGCGCTGCTGCGCGGTGACGGCCTGGTGTGGCTGTCGCCTGCACCGGCCGGGGTGGTCGTGGCGCGACGGCTGCGCGTGGCGATCGACACCCTGGTGTCGGACGAGGCGCGGCAGACACTGCGCCTGCGCGCGCGCTGGTGGTTCACCGGCGCGTCGGCATCGGCGATCACACCGCCCACCACCGAGTCGGCCGACATCGACATCGCGCTGAACGACCGCTCGACCGACGCCCTGGCCGCGGCTCACCGGCTGGCCCTCTGGCGCCTGGCCCAGCGCATCACCGGCACACCATGAACCCAAGCGCGACCCAGCCAGCGTTGTCGGCCGGGTCCGACACGCCCGCATTGCCCCCGCCGACACACTCCCGGCCCCAGCGCGAGCACACTCGCGCCTGCGCCACCGTGGCGCCGCGGTCACCCCTTCACCTGTAGCACCCATGCACAAGACACGCTCACCCCAGACACCCGGCCTGCGCCGGCTGTGCGGCCTCGCCTTCTCGGGTTTGCTGCTCGCGGTGGCGGGTTGCACCAGCCTGCCGCCCAAAACCGCCGATCTGCCGGCGGATCAGGCCGGCACGGTCACCGTGAGCGGCGCCGCCGGCCCGGTGTCGGCCACGGCCGAGCGCAAAGCGTTGCAAACCCTGGGCAACGAGGGCAAGCGGGACCTGACGATCCACCACCTGAAAACGCTCACCGCCACCGGCGATGCCGACCTCTACCAGGGCAACCGCACGCGCCTGCTGGTGGACGGGCCCGCCACCTTCGGCGCCATGAAGGCGGCCATTGCACAGGCGCGCGGGCGCGTGCTGCTGCAGAGCTACATCGTGGAAGACGAAGGCGTGGCGGCCGAGGTGGCCGAGCTGCTGCTGGCGCGCGCGGCACAGGGTGTGAAGGTGGCCATGATCTACGACGCGGTGGGCTCCATCACCACGCCCGATGCGTTCTTCAAGCGCCTGGTCGACGGCGGCGTGTCCGTGTGTGCCTTCAACCCCATCAACCCGACCAAGCGCCCGGGGTTCTGGGGCCTGACGCACCGCGACCACCGCAAGCTGCTGGTGGTGGACGAAGACGTGGCCTTCACCGGCGGCATCAACATCAGCCGTGTCTACGGCTCCAGTTCGTTCGGCCGCCGCGGTGAAACCACCGGCGAGGGCGCGCTGGACGACGGCTGGCGCGACACGCAGATCGAACTGCGCGGCCCGGTGGTGCCGGTGATCGGCCAGGTCTTCGAGACCACCTGGCGCGAGCAGGGCTGCCAAGGCGAGCTGGGCCAACCGGCGCCGCAGAAAGCCGCCGCCGAGCCCGGCACACGCGTGGTGAAGGTGATCGCCAGCGACCCGCGCGACAAGGAGAACCGCATCTACAGCACGCTGCTGGCCGCGGTGGACGCGGCGCAGGTCAACGTGCGCTTCACGATGGCCTACTTTGCACCCGGCAACGACTTTGTGACCGCCCTGCGCAAGGCGGCCGAACGGGGCGTGGCGGTGGAGATGGTGCTGCCCGGACGCAGCGATTCCACGCTCGCGTTTCACGCCGGGCGCTCCTACTACGACGACCTGCTGAGTTCGGGTGTGCGCATCTACCAGATGGAACACGCGCTGATGCACGCCAAGACGGCGGTGATCGATGGCGTGTTCTCCACCGTGGGATCGAGCAACCTGGACTGGCTGAGCTTCGTGGCCAACAACGAACTCAATGTGGTCGTGCTGGGCGACGACTTCGGCGCCGAGATGAACCGGCTCTTCGAACGCGACCGCGATGCCTCCAAACCCGTCACGCTCGAACAATGGCGCCAGCGCGGTCTGGACGACCGCGCGATGGAAACATTCAGCCGTCTCGTCGAGCGCCTGCTCTGACGCCTTCAGGCCGGCGTCACTGGATCAGGCCGTTCTTGAGCGCGTAGTAGGTGAGGTCGCTGTTGCTACCGAGCTTGAGTTTTTCCAGCACGCGCGAGCGGTAGGTGCTGACGGTCTTCACACTCAGGAACATCTGCTCGGCCATGTTGCCGATGGTCTCGCCCTGGGCCAGGCGCAGGAACACCTGCAGCTCACGCTCCGAGAGCAGCTCGTGCGGCGGCTGTTCGCCCGCACCGGCCGCGCCGTCGGCCAGCAGCTCGGCCACGGCCTGGCTCACGTAACGGCGGCCGCGAGCCACGGTACGGATGGCGTTGACGATGTCTTCGGGCGCGCAGTCTTTGTTGAGGTAACCACTGGCGCCGTAGCGCAGCAGGGTGGTGGCGTATTGCGCCTCGGGAAAACCGCTGAGGATCAGCACGGCGAGATCGGGAAAACGCGCCTTGATCGCCTGCAGCGCGTCCACGCCGCCGTGCTCGGGCATGGAGATGTCCATCAGCAGCACGTCGACTTCACCGCCACGCACCAGCTCGAGGGCTTCGCGGCCATTGTTGGCCTCGCCCGTCACGCGCAGGTCCACGTGCTCGGCGAGAAATTGGCGCAGACCCGTTCGCACGATGGCGTGGTCGTCCACGATTCCGATTCTGATCATGAGGGCCTCGGTTGCCTGTTTGGGGGAATGCGCAAAATCTAACAGGCCCCGACGCGGCACGCCGTCAGACAACGCCTACAAGCGCACCCCTCGGACCATCGGCCTTGTCCTACACGGCGACGGCGCCCTGCCCGACAGGCCGGCAACCACCCCCCACCTACAGTGAAGGCACGGCTTGACGCTGACCTTCAGCACCGGGTCGAGGGCGGTGATCCCACCGTTCCAACACTTAGCAACCTCTACAGGAGAAGCACATGAACTGGGACCGAATCGAAGGCAACTGGAAGCAACTCAAAGGCCGCGTGACCGAGCAGTGGGGCAAGCTGACCGACGACGACTTTGACGTGGTCAACGGCCGCCGCGAGCAGCTCGCCGGCAAGATCCAGGAACGCTACGGCGTGGCCAAGGACGAAGCCGAGCGCCAGGTGGCCGCCTGGGAACGCCATGCCGGCGACGACTGGTTCGATGGCGCCAAGAAGCGCCCGACCGACAAGGTTTGAAGCGCACCGACCACCACGCCAGAACCTGACCCCTGAATTCACGCGCCGGCTGCGGCCGGCGCCCTTCCACAAGGAGAACCTCATGAAAACCACCCACCGCTACACCGCCCTGTTCGCCGCCGCCGCCGCCACCGTGCTGATCGCCGCCTGCGGCGAGAAGGTCGACAACACCACCGTGGGCCAGCAGGTCGACAACGCTGCGGCCACGGTGCAATCCGCCGCCACCGAGATGAAGAACGACGCCCAGGTGGCCGCCAACGACATGCAGGCCGCCGGCGCAAAAGCCGCCGACAGTGCAGCCCAGAGCGCCACCGACATGGCCATCACCACCAAGGTGAACGCCGCGCTGGCCGCCGACGACCAGCTCAGCGCCTTGAAGATCGACGTGGACACGGAAGCCGGCAAGGTTGCACTCATCGGCACCGCGCCCGATGAAGCCTCGCGCGCACGCGCCACCACCCTGGCCGCCGCTGTCGATGGCGTGGTGACGGTGGACAACCGCCTGACCGTGGTCAAGAACAGCTGAGCATTCGCCCATACCAACACCTGGAGGACACCATGAAAATTGCACACGCCGTGTTGGCCATTGCGGCCACCGTCTCTCTCGTTCAACTCACCGGCTGCGCGGTCGCACGCGACCAGCAGACCGTGGGCTCCTACATCGACGATGCCACCATCACCACCCGGGTGAAGGCGCGCATGGCCGAGGACAAGTCGGTGAGCGCCACGTCCATCAGCGTGGAGACGCTCAAGGGAACGGTTCAACTCTCGGGCTTCGCCAAGTCCGCTGACGAACGCGCCACCGCCGAGCGGCTGGCCCGCTCCACACCGGGTGTGCAGGCCGTCCGCAACGACATCCTGGTGCGCTGACCGCCGCCGAACCGCAGGCTGTAGGACGCCACCTACAGACGCTGCGGCCCTTTTCAACGAAGCTCACGGGGCGGGCGACGCAGCCATGCGTTGACGCCCCGCATCCGTTCATGCACACCCACACCTCCATGCCCGCGCTCAAGACCTTCATCGTTGAAGACAACCAGGTGATTTACGAGAACCTGGTGTCCACGCTGCAGGAACTGACAGAAGTCGAGGTGGTGGGCCATGCGCGGGACGAGGCGGGTGCGCTGCGCTGGCTGCGCAGCGAAGGCGATTCTCTCGATCTGCTGATCATCGATATATTCCTGGTTTCGGGCTCGGGACTGGGCGTGCTCAAGGCAGCGCAGGACAGCCACTTGACCTCAAGACGGGTGGTGCTGACCAACTACGCCACCGCCGACATTCGCAGGCGCTGCGCGGCGCTGGGTGCCGACCGGGTGTTCGACAAGTCGTGTGAGCTGGACGACCTCATCACCTACTGCGCACGGGTGTCTGACGGATCGGCCACACAGCCCGGCGAGCTGCGCTAGCGCATTCAACAACAACCAGGCTCGCGCTTCGCGGGGCCAGCGGGAGCGGGGATGATCAAGTCGTCGATCGAGCGCATGGCGCGCACGCGGTACGTGATGCCGGTGGTGATGGCGCTGGCCGTGGTGGCGGTGGTGATCATCGAAGGCGCCTTCCAGCATTCGCGCACCACCCTCACGCAGGGCATCGCCCTGACCGACGCGCGCCTGCAGGCCGGGCGCGTGCTGCAGAGCCTGACCGACGCCGAGCTGGCCGCACGAGCATTTCTCATCAACGGTCAAGCAGCCGACCGTGAGGCTTACCGCGAATCCATTGTTGCCCTGGCCGAGGCACAGAGTGGCGCCTTTCAGCTGATCGCCGATGTGGACCCGCAGCGAACCGTGTCGGTGGAAGCGGTGCGCATGGCGATCCAGTCGCGTGTGACGGCCATGGAGGAGTGGATGGACGCGGCCGAACGGGGAGAACGCACGCAGGCCCGCCTGATGGTCAGCAGCGACCGGGGGCGCTCCAGCTACCTCGGCCTTCGAGGCGAATTCGACCGGGTGCTGGGGCGGGCCGCGGCGCTGCAGAACACAGCCCGTGTGTCGCTGTTCGACGCGATCATGATCAACCGGGTGGCGCTGCACATGCTCGTGTTCTTGTCGGTGCTGGGCCTGGTGCTGTTCACCCGGCAACTGCGGTACAGCGATGCTCAAAAGGCGCGCGAGAGTGAGTACCTCGCGTCACAGGTGGCCCTGCGCACCGCCGAGCTGCGCGAACTGGCCGGCCACCTGGTGACCACGCGCGAAGACGAGCGTGGGCGCATGGCGCGCGAACTGCACGACGAACTTGGTGGCCTGTTCACGGCGATGAAGCTGGAACTGGCGCGCCTGCGGCGGGTTCCCGAGCTGCCGGCGCTGGCGCTGGAGCGCACGGTCGGCATCGAACAACGCCTCAACGAAGGCATCGCGGTCAAGCGCCGCATCATCGAAAACCTGCGCCCGTCCTCGCTGGACCAGCTCGGCCTGGTGTCGGCGCTGGAGGTGCTGTGCCAGGACGCGGCGAGCAACCTGGGTCTGCCGGTGACCACCGACCTGCAGCAGGTGAGCCTGGACAAAGATTGCGAACTCACCGTCTTCCGACTGGTGCAGGAGTCGCTCACCAACATCAGCAAGTACGCGCAGGCCAGGCAGGTGTGGGTGAACCTGGAAGGCAAGGGAGAATGGGTGCATGTGAGCGTGCGCGACGACGGCTGCGGCTTTCACGCCCACACCGTGCCCGCGCGCCACCATGGGCTGATCGGCATGCGCGTGCGTGTGGAGTCCCACGCCGGGCGCCTGGAAATCGTGAGCAGCCCTGGACAAGGCACCCACATCCGCGCCGAGTTGCCTTGCAGTGCGCCGTCCGAAGGGGAATCGTGCGAGCCCGGGGAGTCGGTGGCACAAGGGTAAGCTCGCCCGCATGCCTTCTGCCATTGCCGTCATCGACTTCGAAACCTCCGGCATCTCGCCGTCGCTCGGCGACCGCGCCACCGAGGTGGCCATCGTCATCACCGAACAAGGTCGGGTGGTGGAGCGGTTTCAGAGCCTGATGAACGCGGGTGTCTACATCCCCACGTTCATCACCCAGCTCACCGGCATCACCAACGACATGGTAGCCCACGCACCAAAGGCAGATGCGGTGATGCGGGACGCCGCGCGTTTTGTGGGCGCGGTCCCCATGGTGGCGCACAACGCCTCGTTCGATCGACGTTTCTGGATGGCCGAGCTCGCGCTCGCGGGTCTGGACGCGCCGCACGCCTTCGCCTGCACGGTGCTGCTCTCGCGCCGGTTGTACCCACAGGTGCCGAGCCACAAGCTGGGCGCGCTGGTCGACCACTTCCACCTGCCGCGCACGGGCCAGGCCCACCGGGCGCTGGCCGACGCCGAAATGGCCGCGGAGCTGCTGGGTCGCATCCAGCACGACCTGCGCACGCAGCATGGGGTGGCCCGCCCGGACCACGGGGTGTTGATGGATCTGCAGCGTTGCCCGCGCCAGCAGTTGCCGCGTTTTTTCAGCGCCCGTCGCGATGCGGCGCGCGAAACACTCAGTTCAAGCGCACCTTGAATTGCAGGATCACCGCGCCGTCGACATCCTTCATCGACGGGATCAGGCCCAGGTTCACGCCGAAGCGCCGACCCTCGTAGGTGGCCATGGGCAAGGCCGCGAAGAAGGTGCCACCCCGGTTCATCGCGGGGTACCCGTTCATCAAACCCACCGCTGCGCCGAGCTTGAACGACCCCATCGACAGGGGTTGCCAGTTGACCGCGGCGTAGGTGGTGTTCTTGCGCACGCTGTTGCGGTAGCTGCCGGCCATGAACGAGAGCTCGTCGCTGGTTCGGTATTCCAACCCGAGGCCGATGTTGTTTTCGTTATGACCGGCCTGCCGGTCGAAGTGGCGGGAAAACCCACCCACGTTGAGCCACAGCTCGCCGGCGGGTTTTTGCCACAGCGGCGCCTCCGCGGTGGACGCCGATTGGGCGAACACGGGAAACGCGGTGCTCATGGCCAGTGCCACCAGTGCAAAACGGAAAATCTTCATACGCTGCCTCGCTCAACAGAAGCCCCGGTGGGCCTGTGACCTCTTGTTTCGGTGCGCGCGCCGGGCTCTTGAATCCGCCCAAGCCCCAGAATCCCCCACAGAGTGACTTTTTCCGCACCAACCCACCCCGGGGCCGCCGCTTTTTCACCCACCCGTCACCCTCACCTGTATGAAATCCCATATCCCACACGCTGTGCTCACCACCCACGACACGACACGCATCGACGACCTGCGCATCGGCGCGGTGCGTCCGCTGATCACCCCCGCGCTGTTGCAGGAATGGCAACCCGCCACGGCGGCCGCCCAGGCGCTGGTCGAAAGCAGCCGGGGCGCGATCTCCCGCGTGTTGCACGGGCAAGACGACCGATTGGTGGTGGTGGTGGGGCCGTGTTCCATCCACGACCACGCGCAGGCCATCGACTACGCACGCCGGCTCAAGGAACAGGCCGACGCCCTGCAGGACGACCTGATGGTGGTGATGCGCGTCTACTTTGAGAAGCCGCGCACCACCGTGGGCTGGAAGGGCTACATCAACGACCCGCACCTCGATGGGAGCTTCGCGATCAACGAAGGGCTGGAGATGGCGCGCGCCTTGCTGCTGGAAATCCTGGCGCTGGGCTTGCCGGTGGGCACGGAGTTTCTGGATCTGCTGAGCCCGCAGTTCATCAGCGACCTCGTGAGCTGGGGCGCCATCGGGGCACGCACCACCGAAAGCCAGAGTCACCGCCAGCTGGCCAGCGGGCTGAGCTGCCCGGTGGGTTTCAAGAACGGCACCGACGGTGGTGTGAAGGTCGCGTCGGACGCGATCCAGGCTGCCCAGGCCTCACACGCGTTCATGGGCATGACCAAGATGGGGCAGGCTGCGATTTTCGAGACGCGCGGCAACGACGACTGCCACGTGATCCTGCGCGGCGGCGCACAGCCCAACTACAGCGCGGCCGATGTGAACGCGGCCTGCGCTCTGCTGCAAAAGGCAGGCTTGCGCGAGCAGGTGATGGTGGACGTGTCGCACGCCAACAGCAGCAAGCAGCACCAGCGGCAGATCGAGGTGGCGGCGGATGTGGCGGCTCAGGTGACGGCGGGCGATGGGCGCATCGTGGGCGTCATGATCGAGAGCCATCTGCAGGAAGGGCGGCAGGACATCGTGCCGGGGCAGCCCTTGCGCCCGGGTGTGAGCGTGACCGACGCCTGCATCGGGTTCGAGCAGACGGTGCCGGTGTTGCAGGGCTTGGCGGCGGCCGTGCGGGCGCGCCGGGCGCGCACCGCCTGAGGCGGCGCACAAAGCAAGACAGCGCCGGCCCGGGCGCTGTCATCACCAACTCAAATCAAGATCAGCGCGGCTTGCGCGGCACCATCGGGCCGCGCCCTTCGATGTGGCGGAAGTTGATCCGGCCCTTGGTCAGGTCGTAGGGCGAGAGTTCGAGCGAAACCCGGTCACCCGCGAGGATGCGGATGTGGTTCTTCTTCATCTTGCCGGCGGAATAGGCAATCAGCTGGTGACCGTTGTCCAGCGTCACACGAAAGCGCGTGTCGGGCAGCACCTCGTTGACGATGCCCATCATGTCGATCAGTTCTTCTTTGGCCATGGTGTTTCCTTTGCTTGAAGTGTATCGGTCAGTTCGGGCGGGCCGCCTGGCGGGTGGTGTCGTGCACCCAGTCGATGCCCTGCGCCAGGCCATAGTCGGCCGCGGCGGCGTGGGTGGGAAAGGCGCTGTCAAAACGCATGACGCGGGCGGTGGACGCACTGCCCACGCCGCTGGCGATCGACACCTGGGCGGCAAACTGGCCGCAAGGCAGGGGACGCGGCAAAGCCGCAATGCGGTACTTGCCCAAGGTGAGCGGAGAGGGAGTCGTCGTCGGAATCGTGGAAATCGTGTGAATCATCAAAAACATCGTGGGGTCAGGGCGCGCGGCGTTCGCCATTGCGTCGGAAAGACCCGAATCAAAAATCAAGAACCATTGGCAGCCCCAGCGCCGGGGTGTCTCACCGCCTGATCCGGACACGGGTCGATGCACGAAGCAAACAACCGGGACCGGCGCACGAACCACGGCAGGGGTTCAGGCAAAGCAGGGAGGGAAAGGCCACGGTGCTGTGAGAGAGCGGGGTGGCGCACCTTGTAGGGGCTGGACCAGCAACCCCTCTGCCGGGGGTGGTGCGTTTGGGCTTGGGGGCCTGGACGCGGCTGGTCGCTCAAGGCGACCGCGCATGATAACACGCGGCGGTCATTCGCGCCGGGCCTTCAGGAGGGGTCGGCCGCATCGCGCCCTTTGCTGCTGCGCCAGATGGCACGCACCAGCCACAACCCACCGAGCACCGCACCCGTGAAACCCAGAAATCCGAACAGCGGCAACCCCATGAATGTTGGGCCGCCCTGCACGGTCATGACGATGGACGAGCCGATGATTAGCGCAGCGATCACCAAGGCCATCGCCAACCGGTTGGCGGCACGGTCGATCTGATCGCCGACGCGCTTGAGGTGGGCCAGCTCGATGCCCACGTGCACCCGGCCACGCCGAGCACTGCGCAGCAGGCGCGACAGATCGTGTGGCAACTGCTCGGCCAGACTGAGCGTGCGACGCAGCGTCTGCCAGGCACGTGCACCCATGGCCTTGGGCCGGTAACGTGCCCGCACCACCTCGCGCAGCAAGGGCAGCGCCTCGGTGGCCATGTGGAATCCCGGATCCAGACCGCGGCCCATGCCTTCGAGCGTGATGAAGGCCTTGATCAGCAGCGCCAGGTCGGGCGGCAGCGCCAGATGATGCTCGCGCAGGATGGCCGTCACGTCGGCGAGCATCTGGCCCAGGCTGAGCTGGGCCAGTGGCACGCCCTGGTACTGGTCCACAAAAGCTTCGATCTCGGTCTCGAGCACCGACAGGTTGATGCCGTGTTCATCGCCGGTCCAGTCGATCAGCACCTCGGCCACGCCTTGGGGGTTGTGTTCCACCAGGCCCAGCAGCAGCTGGAGCAGCTCTTCGCGGCGGCGCTGCGAGAGGCGTCCGACCATGCCGAAGTCGATGAAGGCGATGCGGTTCTCGCTCAGGTAAAAGACATTGCCTGGGTGCGGATCGGCGTGGAACAGGCCATCCTGCACGATCATCTTGAGCACCGCCTGCGCGCCACGCCGTGCGAGCAACGGGCGGTCGAAGCCTTCGCGGTCGAGCCGGTCCAGTGCGTGGCCGGGCACGCCGGCCACGAAGTCCTGCACATTGACCCGGGCGGTGGTGTGGGCCCAGTGCACGCGCGGCACCACGATCCACGGCAGGGCGGTCATGTTGGCACCGATGCGCTCGGCGCTGCGGCATTCACTGGCCAGGTCGAGCTCCCGTTTGAGGGAGCGCGCCAGCTCCCGCACCAATTGCTGCGGCCGGTAGGGCTTGAGCGCGGGCAACTCCACTTCGGCCAGGGCCGCCAGGCGGCCCAGCAGGCGCAGATCGGCGTCGATGGTCTCGGTGATGCCGGGCCGGCGGATCTTGACGACCACCTCGGTCCCGTCGTGCAGCTGGGCGCGGTGCACCTGAGCAATGGAGGCGGCGGCCAGCGGTTCGGTGTCGAAGCGGGCAAACACCGCTTCGGGCTCACCACCGAGGTCTTCACGCAACTGAGGGCGCAACACGTCCAGCCCGACGGCGGGCACCTGGCTGTGCAGCTTCTCGAACTCGGCGATCCACTCGGGGCCGAACAGGTCGGCACGGCCGGCCAGGATCTGGCCCAGTTTCACGAACGTCGGTCCGAGTTCCTCAAGGGCCAGGCGCACCTGCACCGGTGGTGCAAGGCGGGCGAGGTCGGCTGCATGGTCCCACTTGAGGGCATGTCCGGCGCGCTCCAGGGAATCGGCCAGGCCGAGGCGGCGAACGCTGTCGCCGAATCCATGGCGGATCAAAACACCCAGGATGGTGTTGAGTCGGCCCATGTCGCGGGCGGCGCCCAGCGTTTCGATCAGCATCAGTGATCATATGCACGACTTCAAGCGAAATCGCGAGACGATCCGGCGCCGGGCCGCCCCAAGCCGGATCAGCCCCCTTGGGGGGCAGCGGACCACGCACAGCGGGGGAGCGTGGGGGCAAATGACTCTATTTCCGATCCGGCAGCTCGATCTTGACTTCGAGCACGTCCAGGTTGTCCTGGCGGTCGAGCTGGACCTTGATGTCGTCCGGGTTGATCTTGATGTACTTGCTGATCACCGCGACCAGCTCACGCTGCAAGGCCGGCAAATAGTCGGGCTCGGAGGCACTGCGACCGTTGCGCTCGTGCGCCAGGATGATTTGCAGCCGCTCCTTGGCGACGCTGGCGGTTTTCTTCTTCTCGCCGAGCAGAAAGGAAAAGATCGACATGCGTCATTTCCCCCCGAACAGGCGTTTGAAGAAGCCCGATTTCTGCGCATCGATGAAACGCAGCGGCTTGTCGGCACCGAGAAAACGGTCGATCACGTCGCTGTAGGCCTCGGCCACGTCGGTGCCCTTGAGGTGGATGGCCGGCGTGCCCTGGTTGGACGCGGTCAACACGTTTTCGCTCTCGGGGATCACGCCGATCAGCTTGATGCGCAGGATGTCCTGGATGTCCTCCAGGCTGAGCATCTGGCCGTCAGCCACGCGCGTGGGGTTGTAGCGCGTGATCAGCAGGTGTTCCTTGATGGGCTCCTTGCCGTCAATGGCGCGCTGGGTCTTGCTGCCCAGCATGCCCAGGATGCGGTCGGAGTCGCGCACGCTGGAGACTTCGGGGTTGGTCACGATCAGCGCTTCGTCGGCGTAGTGCATGGCCATGAGCGCGCCGGTCTCGATGCCGGCGGGCGAGTCGCACACGATGTACTCGAAACCCATGGCTGAGAGGTCGGTCAGCACCTTGTGCACGCCTTCCTGGCTCAGTGCGTCCTTGTCGCGCGTCTGGCTGGCGGCCAGCACGAACAGGTTGTCGCACTGCTTGTCCTTGATCAGCGCCTGGTTCAGGTTGGCTTCGCCCTGGATCACGTTGATCAGGTCGTACACGACGCGGCGCTCGCAACCCATGATCAGGTCAAGGTTGCGCAGGCCGACGTCGAAGTCGATCACGGCGGTCTTGTGGCCGCGCAAGGCCAGGCCGGATGCAAAACTGGCGCTGGTGGTGGTCTTGCCCACACCGCCCTTGCCGGAGGTGACGACAACGATTTTGGTCATGGTGAAGGTCCTTCTGTTCGAAAAATGGGGGGTAGATCAGGCGCCGATGGCCTCGATCAGCAGCTTGTCGCCGTCGGGTCCGGGCACCAGGCGCACTTGTGCCGTCCTGCCCTGGATCGACTCGGGCAGGGCCACTTCGCTGGTTCGGTAAATACCGGCGATAGAAATCAACTCGGGCGCCATGCCGAGGGCAAAGATGCGGGCATCGGCGTTGCCACGCGCACCGGCGATGGCCTTGCCGCGCAGCGGTGCGTACACATGGATGTGGCCGTCGGCAATGACCTCGGCACCCGGATTGACCATGGCCATGACCACCAGATCACGACCGCGCGCATAAACCTGCTGGCCGGAACGCAGCGGTTTGTCGATGACCAGGGCACCGGGGGCAGGCACGGGTGCCATCTGCTGAACGGGCTCGGGCTCGGACGCTATCTCGGTGGGCACGGCCGCAGGCGCCGCGCGTTGCACCGAAGCATCGGGCGCGTTCGTGAGACCGGCGGCCAGCGCCAGCCGGGTCTGCTCGATGGTGCCGCCGCGCACAGCCAGCGGCACCAGGCGGTACTGACGCAGCAAGGTCTGCAAAGCAGCGAAATCGGGCAAGGCATGGGCCTCGGCCACGTTCAACGGATGCAGGTCGATGACCAGCGGATCGTTGTCGAAGAAGTCGGGCATGTCGCCGAAGCGCTGGGTCAGCTCCTGCGCCAGGCGGTCCAGGTCGGACGACTTGAGCATGAGTGCCACCAGGGGCAGGTGGGCGCTCTTGATTTCGAAGGTGGTGGGCGCGTTTCCTGCGAGGGCAACAGACATGGGCGAAACAGGCTCACAAAAAAGGCGGTCGACGCGCGCGGTGCACGGCACCGGGGTCGGTCTTGAAGCGGCGCAGTTTAACAGCCGGGCACCAAGCGACCGGCAAGCGCATGTGCCCAGGTGTCAGGGCATGTTTCACGGCACCTCTCAACAACCCTGTGTATATCTTTTGAACAAGCCATGACTTATCCACAGGCTCGGTGCGATTCGGGCAGTTGTCCTTTTTTCGCCTGAGCGGGTCCGGGGTGCTTCACACAGACTTCAAACGCGTGCAAGTCTTTGATCGGACAAGAGAAAGGGCGCTTGTCCACAGCGGACAGCGCCCTCTACTACTACTGCTATCTTGAATTAAAAGAATCTATAAGAACAAGAAACACAGGAGACCACCGGCTTGGGAGCCGGTCAGACCGAGCCACCAATGCGGTGGTGGCCGCCGCCGTGGTGGTGGTTTTTGCCGTGGCCTTTCATGCCGGCGCGTTGGAAACCCTGCATCTGCTTCGCGTCAAACACCTTTTGCTGCTCGGCACTGAGTGCCGCGTAGAAGCTTTTGATGGCGTCGTGGCGCTGGGCCATGCGGGCATCACGTTCGGCCTTCATCGCTGCCATCTTGCCCAGCCGCTGGGGCGTGGTCAGCTTGGACCAGTCTTCGCGCGGACCCTGGCGCGCCGGGCGTGCTTCCGGTGCGGTGCGTGCCACGAAGGCGTTCCAGGCCGGTTCTTGCTGGGCGGTGATCTTCAGCTCGGCCTTCAAGGCCGCCTGGTGCTCGGCCATGCGTTTCTGCATCCTGGCCATGCGTTCGGCACGTTTGGCGTCGCGCTGGCCATCCTGGGCGCCTTCCTGGGCCTGTTGGGTGGTGGCCGGTGCTGCGGGGGCTGCCGTGGTGTTCTGTGCGATGGCGGTGGCCGAAAGGCCGGCGAAAGCGGCGGCCAGGGCGGCGGCCATCAGGGCGCGTTTGGGAATCGATGTCATGTTCACTCCTTGTGACCGTTGAGGAAGAGTCACCACAGCTTGGTCGGTGGGCTGTGGAATGGCTTCAGTCTGGTCGTGGGGTGTTTCTGCGCGGTGCGGCCTGTGTGGCGGGCTTGTAAAGTTTTGTGCCGGTCTTCGCTGTCGATGCCGGGTGGGCCAGGTCGTCCAGGATCGGGCAATCGGGTCGGCCATCGCCTGGGCACACGTTCATGAGACTGCCCAGCGTGCGCTGCATGGCTTGCAGGGCTTCGATGCGCTGGGCCAGGTCGTCCAGGTGCTTTTGCGTGATGCGCTTGACGCTCGCGCTGCTGCGTTTGCGGTTGTGCCAGAGGCTCACCAGCTCGGCGATGGCGTCCAGGCCAAAACCCATGTCGCGCGACCGGCGGATGAAGCGCAGCGTGTGCACGTCGGCCAGGCTGTACTGGCGGTAGTTGCTGTCGGTGCGCTCCACCTCACCCAGCAGACCGAGGGCTTCGTAGTGGCGCAGCATCTTGGGTGAGATGCCGCTGAGCCTGGCGGCTTTGCCGATGTTGACCGGCCAGTGTGTGAGACGGTCGATCTCGGCTTCAACGTCGTTGTCCTGGTGTGCCATGGCGTCAGGCAACCACCCGGTAGCCCTCTTCGCGGATGGCCGCGGCCACGGCTTCGCGCGCCTGTGTGGTCGTCACTTCGACCCGGTTCTGTGTCCGGTCGATGGTGACCTGCGCCTGGGGATCGACCAGCTTGATGGCGGTGGTCACGGCTTTCTCGCAGTGGCCGCAGGTCATGCCCTGCACGGTGAAGACTTCGTTCATGGAAATTCCTTGAAAGGGTTGGAACAGTTCATTGTCAGCCTTGACACGGTGTGAAGGTCAAGCGATGGAGGGTGCTTGACCTTCCCATGGTGGTAAAGCCTATGCTGCGTTCATGAACACGATCACCTCACCTGTTTCTCCCGCCCAGATCGACCTGGGCATTGGTGGCATGACTTGCGCCTCCTGCGTGCTTCGCGTGGAGAAGGCATTGAAAAAACAACCCGGCGTCTCCGAAGCCACGGTGAACCTGGCCACCGAATCCGCGCGGGTGCTCATCACCGGAGGCGATGCTCCTGAGGCACTCGCGCGCATCAAACGCGCGGTGCGCGACGCAGGCTACGAGCCGCGTTCGATGGAGGCCATGGATGAAGCCGCCGAGCGGCGCTGGATGGGTGTGTCGCTCGACTTCTTGCCGGTGTTGATTGGCATGGTGTTGTCGGCACCGCTGGTGTTGCCCATGGTGGGCGACTTGTTCGGAAAGCACTGGATGCTGTTGGCCTGGATGCAGTTCGTGCTGGCCACGCCGGTGCAGTTCGTGCTGGGTGCCCGCTTCTACCGCGCGGGATGGCATGCGCTCAAGGCGCGCAGCGGCAACATGGAGCTGTTGGTGTCGATCGGCACCACGGCGGCCTGGGCGCTCTCCACCTGGCTGTGGTGGCG
The DNA here is from genome assembly GCA_013823505.1 of Polaromonas sp. Next base: position 24,537 of record PNMH01000006.1, read on the forward strand.
CTCGGAGCCGGGCGAGATGCTGCACCTGTACTTTGAGGCGTCGGCGGTGGTGATCACGCTGGTGCTGCTGGGCAAGTGGCTGGAGGCGCGTGCCAAGCGCCAGACCACCAGTGCCATCCGGGCCTTGCAGTCGTTGCGGCCTGAGCGCGCTCACCTGCTGCCTGACGGTGTGCGCCGCACCGAGATCACCGACGTGGCGGTGGACGAACTGTTGCCCGGTGATGTGGTGCGGGTCTTGCCGGGCGAGCGCTTCGCGGCCGATGGCACGGTGGTGCAGGGCAGCACGCAGGCCGACGAGTCCATGCTGACCGGTGAAGCGATGCCGGTGCCCAAGGAGGTGGGTGATGGCGTCACCGGCGGTTCGCTCAACGGCGAAGGCGCGGTCGAGGTGAAGGTTCGTGCCATCGGCGCAGAAAGCGTGCTCGCGCAGATCATTGCAATGGTGCAGGACGCACAGGCTGGCAAGGCGCCGGTGCAACGCATGGTGGACCAGGTGGCGGCGGTGTTCGTGCCGGTGGTGTTGGTGATTGCACTGGCCACACTGCTGGGGTGGCTGTGGACGGGTGTCCCCATGGAGGAGGCGTTGATCCACGCGGTGGCGGTGCTGGTGATCGCCTGCCCGTGCGCCCTGGGTCTGGCCACACCGGCGGCCATCATGGCGGGCACGGGCGTGGCGGCGAAGCACGGCATCCTGATCAAGGACGCGCAGGCGTTGGAGATCGCGCACAAGGTGGACACCGTGGCGTTCGACAAGACAGGCACGTTGACCGAAGGTCATCCGCGTTTGCTGGTGATCGAGGCAGCGCCCGGCGTGGACGAGCTCGCCGTGCTGCAGGCGGCAGCCGCGTTGCAGGCGCAGAGTTCACACCCGCTGGCACGAGCGGTGGTGGAAGCCGCCGCTGCCCGCTCGTTGGCTGTGCAAGCCGATGCGGCGACTGGTGTGCAGGCGGTGTCGGGCAGGGGCAGCCAGGGCACGGTGCAAGGCAGTCTGCTGGCGCTGGGCAGCCTGCGCTGGATGGATGAACTGCAGGTGGATCTCGGGCCTCTCGCTGGACGTGCGCAGGTGCTGCAACAGCAGGGATCAACCGTGTCGGCACTGGTCAGTCAAACCGCCGGTGCGACGGGCTGGACGCCGATGGCCTTGCTCGCGTTTGGCGACGAACCCAAGGCGGGCGCGGCAGCAGCCATTGCCGAGTTGCGCGCCGCCGGCATGCGGCTGTTCATGGTGTCGGGCGACAACCAGGGCGCTGCGATGGCCATGGCCACGCGGCTGGGTTTGCGCGCGGCCGAGGGCGAGGTCATTGCGGAGGTGCTGCCGGGTGACAAGGCGGCTGTGGTCCGGCGGTTGAAGGAGGGTGGCCACGTCGTTGCGATGGTGGGCGATGGGGTCAACGACGCGCCGGCGCTGGCCGCCGCCGATGTCGGGATGGCCATGAGCCACAGCCAGGGCGGCAGCTCTGACGTGGCGATGCACGCCGCCGGCATCACGCTGATGCGGGGCGATCCGCTGATGGTGGCCGCGGCGCTCGACATTTCGCGGCGCACCGTCAGCAAGATCCGGCAGAACCTGTTCTGGGCCTTTGCCTACAACGTGGCCGGCATTCCACTGGCGGCGCTCGGCTTCCTGAGCCCGGTGGTGGCGGGTGCGGCCATGGCGCTGAGTTCGGTGAGTGTGGTGAGCAACGCCTTGTTGCTCAAGCGCTGGAAACCACCGCAGCGCTGAATGGTCAGGCCCGCTTGTTGATGCAGGTCAATGCGGTGTCGGCGGTGTTGGGCGAAGCTCTCGGAAACCGAACGAGGCCCGAGGAGACACCCCATGCACCATTCCGCCCTGCGTGTGATCCGCGACGAACATGCCAGCCTGGCCGCCATGTTGCAGTCGATGCTGCAGATGATCAAACGAGGCCCGGATGCCGATGGCAAACACGCGCCCGAGCAGTACTTCGACGTGCTGCGCGCCATGCTGTTCTACATCGACGAATTCCCGGAGAAGCTGCACCACCCCAAGGAGTCGGATCTGCTCTTTCCGCGCATTGCGCGCGTGGCCCCTCACGTGATGGCGACCATCGAGCGGCTGGAGAGCGACCACATGACGGGCGAGGTGCGCGTGCGCGAACTCATGCACCTGCTGATGGCCTGGGAGTACCTGGGTGAGACCCGCCGCGCGGCTTTTGAGACCGACGCCACGCGCTACGTGCAGTTCTATCTGAACCACATGCGGCTGGAGGAAACCGTGCTCTTGCCCGAAGCCGAGAAGAGCCTCACCGATGACGACTGGCACGCGCTCAACGTGGCCTTCGCCACCCACCGCGACCCCCTCAACGAGAAGGGGGCGCGCGACCCGCAGTTCGACAGGCTGTTCACACGGATCGTGATGCGGGCGCCGGCGCCTGTGGGCGTCGGGGAGACCTGAGCGCTTCGAGCAGTTCGTCAAACACCGCCAGCAGCCGCGTCACGTCGCCGTGCGTGGTGGCGGGTGACACCAGCATCATGCTGTGAAACGGCGTGAGGAGCACGCCCCGGTTGAGCATGAAGAGGTGGGTGAGGGCTTCCAGTTCGCTCTGTGCGTGATCGCGCACGTCTTGCGCGTCGCACGGGGTGTGCGGCATGAACTGCAGTTCCATGCGCGCGCCCAGCCGGGTGACGGTCCATGACCGCCCGGCGGCGGCGATGCGTTCGCGCAGGCCGTGTTCCAAACCCGCGGCCAGGTCCAGCATGTGGTCGTAGTTCGCTGCGGTGTGCAGGTGCTCCAGCGAGGCTTGCAGCGCGGCCAGCGTGAGCGCGTTCCCTGCCAGCGTGGTGCCGATGCCGCTGTGGCCTTCGGGTGCGGCATTCTTGGCTTGCGCCATGCGCTCGGCCATGGCCTGTGTGAAGCCGTACACCGCGCACGGCAGGCCCCCGGCCACGGCTTTGCCGATCACCATGAAATCCGGCTCCAGCCCATGGGCTCGCGCGTAGCCGCCCAGCGCGGTGGAGATGGTGTGGGTCTCGTCGCAGACGAAGAGTGCGCCGTGTGTGCGGCACAGCGCGCGCGCCTGTTCCCAGAAACCAGGCGCGGGGGGCACCAGGCCGAAGTTGGTGAGCGCCGGTTCGGCCAGCAGGCAGGCCACGTCGCCTTGCTTCAGCGCGGCTTCCAGGGCATCGAGGTCGTTGAACGGCACGACGCGGGTGAAGTCGGCGTGGTTGTGCACCTGGCCCAAAACCGATCGGCGCGGCAAGGTGTGGCCTGTCACCGGGTCCATGTCCACCAACGTGTCGTCCACCGCACCGTGGTAACAGCCGTCGAACACCAGCAGTTGAGGCCGCCCGGTGATGGCGCGCGCCCAGCGCAACACGAAGCGGTTGGCGTCGCTGGCCGACAGGGCCATCTGCCACATCGGCAAACCGAAGGTGTTGGAAAGCAACTGGCCGACAGTGGCTGCGTTGGTGGACGGCAGCATGCAGGTGAGGCCGCGCGCAGCTTGTTCGCTGATGGCCTGCGCCAAGGGTGCGGGGCTGTGGCCGAACATCGCGCCGGTGTCGCCCAGGCAGAAGTCGGCGTAGCGCAGATCGTCGGCGCAGGTGAGCGTGGTGCCCTGCGCCTGCGCCACGAACAGCGTGGCCGGGCTGGGCCAGTCGCGCATCCAGTGCAGCGGCACGCCGAACAGGTAGTGCTGTTGCGCGGCATGCGCCAGCGCCATGGATTGCGGGTGGTTGGTGATGAAGCGTTCGCGCTCGGTGTGCTGGATGGCGCGCAGGAGGTCGGGGGCCAGGTCGTTCATGGCGTCCAGCTTAAGCCGGGCACGCCGTTTGTTGTCGCGCACAGCGCAGTGGTGGGCTCGTCGGCCCGGGAATTGGCACCGACAATGGTTCGGCCATGAACCGCCCGGACAACGCCGCCGACCCCACGCCCTACATCCGGCTGGCGCTCGCGTTGTCGCTTGGCGCCGCCGTGTCGCTGGGCATCACGCGGTTTGCCTATGGCTTGCTGCTGCCGCCCATGCGGGAAGACCTCGGCTGGAGCTACACGCTGGCCGGTGCCATGAACACGTTCAATGCCGTGGGCTACCTCATCGGCGCGATGGCCACGCCATGGCTGATGCGGCGGTTGTCGCCGATGTCGCTGTTGGTTGCGGGTTCGCTCGGCGCCTCGCTGTTCATGGCACTCAGTGGCTTCTTCACGGCCGCCGCTCCCCTGCTGGCGCAGCGCCTGCTGGCTGGCGTGGCCAGCGCGCTGGTGTTCATTGCGGGCGGTCTGCTCGCCGCGCGGCTGGGGGCGCGGCAGCCCAAGCGCAGCGGCTTTTTGCTCGGCATTTATTACGGCGGTACCGGCCTGGGCATCGTGATCTCGGCGTTGGGCGTGCCGCCGGTCTTGGCCGCTGCCGCGCAACAGCCGCACGGCTGGGCCTGGGCCTGGTGGGCGCTGGCGCTGGTGTGCCTGCTGGCCACCGCGCTCATGGCCTGGCCGGCGCGGGTGCTGGCGAGCCAGCCGCCGCCGGCGGCCAGCACGGTGGCCGGGCCTGCCCGCGTGTTCCGGGTGCGCGACTTCGGCTTTGCGCTCGCGGGCTACGGCGGCTTCGGCGTGGGTTACATCGGTTACATGACGTTCGTGATCGCGTTGCTGCGCGAGCAGGGCAGTTCGTCCGCCGCCATCACCACCTTCTACGCCCTGCTCGGTCTGGCGGTGATCGCTTCGTCGCGCATCTGGGCGGGACTGCTGGACCGCCACCGCAGCGGCCAGGCGCTGGCGCGGTTGAACGCCCTGCTGGGTCTCGCGGCCATCGTGCCGGCGCTGACCAGTTCGCCTTTGTGGGTGATCGCCTCGGGCTTGCTGTTCGGTGGTGTGTTCCTCTCGGTGGTGGCTTCCACCACCGCGCTGGTGCGGCACAACCTGCCGCCCGCGCAGTGGGCCGCGGGGATCAGCGCCTTCACCATCGTGTTCGCCGCGGGCCAGATCGTCGGGCCCACGGTGGTGGGCTTCATCGCCGACGGGTCGAGTGGCGCGCAAGGGTTGCGTGAGGGACTCGTGTTTTCGGCGGTGGCGCTGTGGATTGGTGCGGCTCTGGCGCTGCGCCAGCGCGCGCTGTGAGCCGCCGCGCACAATGCGCTGATGCGTCGAATCTTCATCTGGACAGGGGCCGGTCTCGGGCTGGCGGTGGTGCTGCTGTGGCTGGCTGTGCTGGCCCTGGGCCAGTGGACCAGCAGCGATGGCTTTCGCCAGCGCGTGGAACGCGAAGCCACGGCCGCGCTCGGGGTTCCGGTGACGCTGTCGCGCGTGGCGGTGGATGTCTTTCCGCTGCCGGCCGTGTTGTTGGAGGGGCTCAACGTCCAGGCCAAACCCGCCCTCACGCTGGCACGGGTGGAAGCGCGGCCGGTGTGGTCGGCGCTGCTGCGCGGGCGGCTTGCCGTGGCCACGCTCATCGTGCGCGAGGCGGTGTTGCCGCAGACCACCCTGGTGCTGCTGGGTGCGCGTGTGCAGGACCCCGCGAGGAAGCCCGGCCCACCCGGACCCGATGACGAAGCCACGGACCTGAGCTGGCTGCCGCGCAAAGTCGTGCTCGACGACGTGACCTGGATCGGCGCGCAAGGCCGCAGCAGCACGGTGCAGGCCGAACTGGCGCTGGACGAGGACGGCTGGCCGGAGGTGGCCACGGTGGCGGTGGTTCGCGGCGCGCTGGCAGGCCTGAAGGCGGAGCTCAAGCGCGAGGCCGATCTGCAGACCGCATGGACGTTGAAAGTGGACGTGGGCGGCGGCACCCTGCAAGGGCCGCTGAAGGTCACGATGCCCGAGCCCGGCGCCCAGGCGCGCGACCTGGTGTTGGACGGTGCGCTGGAGACGCGCGGCGTGGAGGTCTCGGCCCTCACCGCGCCCAGCCGCACGCTCACCGGTCGACTCGACGCCAGCACCACACTCTCGGCGCGCATCAACCCGAAGGCGGGCGCAGCGTCCATCACGGACGCGTTGCGCACCCAGACCCGTTTCACGGTGAACAACGCCGTGCTGCAGGGCGTGGACCTGTCCAAGGCGGTGGCCACGGTGGGTCTGTCGCGCGGTGGCAGCACCGCGCTGGACACGCTGGCTGGCCAGGTTCGCACGCGCGGGCAGCTCATCGAGTTGACCAACCTGGTGGCGAGTTCGGGGGTGCTGGCCGCCACCGGCGAGGTGACGGTGTCCCCCGGCAAGGCCTTGTCCGGCCGGGTGCGGGTGGATGTGACGCGCGGCGCGGGTGGCGAGCTGGTGGGCGTGCCGCTGGTCGTGGGCGGTACGCTGGACGAGCCCACGGTGAGCCTGAGCCGATCGGCCCTGCTGGGCGCGGCGATCGGCACCGCGCTCATGCCCGGCGTGGGCACCGGGGCGGGCGCCAACCTCGGTGACCGTCTCGGCGAAGGTTTGAAAGACCTGTTCGGCAAGTGAGCCGGGTGCCGGGGTGGACGCCGGTCACCCGAGGGAATTGGACTCACGGTCCCAGCTGCCCGGGGGTATCTTCTGGCTCCAATTCGCCCCACCCCACCGAGGACGTTCCATGGCCATGGGTCAGTTCGCTTACGCCAACAACAGCAACCGTTTCCTGGGCTGCGCGCCGCTGGCCGACCAACCGTTTGCGGTGGCCGGTTTGCCCTTTGACGGCGTGGTGACCAACCGCCCGGGCGCGCGCTTCGGCCCGCAGGCCATCCGCTCGGCCAGCCTGATGCTGTGCGACGGCATCCACCCGGTGTTCAACGTCTCGCCGCTGGAACACCTGGGCGACGCGCTCGACATGCGCCTGCCCAACGCCTCGCCCCTGCCCGAGGTGCGCCGCCACATCGAGGCCCAGGCCGCCGCGCTCATGGCGCAGCACCATTGCGTGTTCCTCGGCGGCGACCATTCGGTGACCCTGTCGCTGCTGCGCGCCTTGAAGGCCCGGCACGGTGGCGAGCCGCTGGCACTCGTCCATTTCGACGCCCACTGCGACACCTGGAGCGACCACTTCGGTGAACCCTCGGGCCACGGCACCTGGACCTATGAAGCGCTGCAGGAGGGCCTGGTGAGCGCGGCGCACACGGTGCAAATCGGCATCCGCTCCAGCGGCGAACGCGCGGCGCGCGAATACGTGGCCGACCAGGGCGGGCAGATCTTCACCGCGCGTGCCTTGCGCGGACTCGACGGCGCAGGCCTGCAGCCCACCATCAACGCGATCCGCGCGCGCATGGGCCAGCGGCCGGTTTACCTCACGCTGGACATCGACTGCCTGGACCCGGCCTTTGCCCCCGGCACCGGCACACCGGAGCCCGGTGGCATGACGAGCTCGCAGGTGCTGACCCTGCTCGAGGAGCTGGCCGACCTGAACTGGGTCGGCATGGACTGCGTGGAGGTGGCCCCGGCCTACGACCACGCCGAGCTCACCAGCAACGCGGCGGCCACCTTCGTGTGGACCTACCTGAGTGGTCAGGTGGCGAAACGGAAAGGCTTCTGACATGGCTTCACTCATCGGCTCGGACACCCAGCTCAACCAGAAGAGCTATTACGAAGCCAGTGTGGAGCGCCCGGCGGCGTGCCCTGTGCTGGCCGAATCGCTGAACGTGGACGTGGTGGTGGTGGGCGCTGGCTTCAGCGGCCTGAGCGCCGCCATCGAACTCGCGCAGCGCGGGCTCTCGGTGGTGGTGCTGGAGGCCGACCGTATCGGCAGCGGTGCCAGCGGGCGCAACGGGGGCCAGACCATCGTGGGCTACGCCAGTGGCCAGGAGCCGTTTGAAGAACAACTGGGCGCGGCCGATGCGAAGCGCGCCTGGGACATGTCGCTCGAAGCCATCGACCTGGTCGATGCGCGCATCGCGCGGCACGGCATCGATTGCGACCGGGTGAGCGGCTATGTGTACGTGGCCGACTCGGCGCGCAAGCGCGATGCCCTGCACGAGGAGATGGAAGGCTTGCAGCGGCGCGGCATCCACGTGGACTGGGCCGAGGGCGCCGACCTGCCGCGCCTGATCAACAGCCCGCGTTATGTGGCGGCGGCGCGCGAGCAGCGCTCGGGCCACCTGCACCCGCTGAAGTACGCGCTGGGTCTGGCGCGCGCTGCGCAGGCCGCGGGCGTGCGCATCTTCGAGCACTCGCCTGTGACCGGCCTGCAGCGCGGCGCCACGCTGGTGGCACGCACCGCACAGGGCCAGGTGACCGCGCGTTTTGCCGTGCTCGCGGGCAACTGCATGCTCCCCGAGTACGGCCCGGCGGTGGCGCCCGAGATCGCGCCGCGCATCATGCCGGTGGGCACCTACATCGTGGGCACCGCACCGCTGGACCCTGAGCTCTGCGCGCGCCTGATCCCGCGCAACGCGGCGGTGTGCGACAACAACTTCGTGCTCGACTATTTCCGCTTCAGCGCCGATCACCGCATGTTGTTTGGTGGGCGCGTGAGCTACACCACCCGCACCCCGGCCAACCTCTCGGCCGTGATGGCGCAGCGCATGGGCGAGGTGTTCCCGGCGCTGGCACAGACGCCAATCGAGTTCGTGTGGGGTGGGTTCGTGGACATCAGCATGAACCGCGCGCCCGACTTCGGTCGGCTGGGCGACAACGTCTACTACCTGCAGGGGTTCAGCGGCCACGGGGTGGCGCTCACCGGGCTGGCGGGGCAGCTGGTGGCCGAAGCGGTGGCCGGGCAGGCCGGGCGCTTCGATGTGTTTGCGCGGCTGCAGCACCGCCGGTTTCCCGGTGGACCGCTGCTTCGCACGCCCAGCCTGGCGCTGGGCATGCTCTGGCACCGCTTGCGCGACGTGCTCTGAGCCGGATCAGCGCTGGTCTTGTTCGCGCGGTTCGCCGCGTTCGTTGACGGTGATGCGGTTGCCCGGCGCTGCCGCCGTCTGGATGCGGTGGTCGACTCCCCGGAAGTTGTAGGTCACGTCCCAGTACGCGGGTTGGGCGCCACCCGGCACCGCCTCACAGCGCTGCACGTCCTGCGTCGTGGGCTTGCCGTCGCGGCCGAACTGCGCGCCGATGGCGCCACCGGCCACCACACCGCCCACCGTGGCCACGTCCTGGCCCGTGCCGTTGCCGACCTGGTGACCCAGGATGCCGCCGAGCAGCGCACCCACGACGGCGCCCGGGATGTTGGCACCGCTGCGCTCGGCCGGCACCTGCGTGCTCTCAACCCAGCAGCGCTGACCCGAGGTGGCCAGCACAGCGCGTGAGGACGTGATGTCGGCTTCATACAGGCGCTCGCCGTTGCGGCGGCGGGCATCAAAGGCTTGCATCGGGGCGGGTGCATAGCGGCTGTCGGCCACGCGGGTGTTGCGAGGAACGACGCGCACCGACGTGATGTCCTGGCTCAGGCCCATCGAGGCCAGCGAGGGGTATTGCCCCGGGCGCAGCACCATGCACAGGCCCTTGTAGCGGTTGTTTTCACACACCTCCCAGCGCTCGCCCGAGACCACGGCCGAAGCGGCGTGTTCGTTGAAGCCGGTGCGGCGCAGGTTGGGGATCTGTCCGGTGGTGGTGTAGGAGCGGCCCTGGAAGCGTTCGTCCTCAAAGAAGGTGAATTGCACGGCCGAGGGCGCGGGTGCGGTGCCCGGCAGGGGGGCGTAGCGGTTGTCGCTCACGCGCTCGTTGGTGGCGATCAGGCGCGCCGAGGAGATGCCGTCTTCCAGGCCGATGTCGGACAGCGCGGTGTAACGGCCCGGGCGCAGCACGGTGCAGCGGCCGCGGAAGTTGTCGTCTTCACAGACTTCCCACCGGTTGCCTACCACCACGACCGAGGAGGCGCGGTCGTTGAAGCTGTATCGCTGCAGGCTGGGGGTGTCGCCGCTCATGCGCAGCGACTGGCCGGTGAAGCCGTCATTGGCGTAAAGGGTGGCCTGGGCCATCGCCTGGGCACTGAAGGCCACGGCGGTGGAAGTGAGCAAAAGGCCAAAAATCTGTTTCATGTCAACGTCTCCTGTGGGGTGGAGGCGAGATTGGGGGCTGGCCTGAACGTGGTCTGTGCGTTGCCGCACCCCCATGTGGCGCAAAACATGGAGTTCGCAGGGTCTTTACCCGACAGACACCAGCCGCGTGCTGTCAGGCACTGTTCTCAGGTCTTCAGCGCTTGTCGAACCGCTGCCGCCAGCACCGGTCCACACCGTTCAATGTCGGCCAGCGGCGCGTAGCCGTAACCGATCACCAGCCCCTTGAGATCCTCGCGTTGCAGGCAGTAGGCCGAGAGCGGGCGCACCGTGAGGCCCTGCTGGGCGATGCGCTGGGCCAGGGCCTGGTCGTCGATGTGGCCGGGCAGGCGCAGGCACAGGTGCAGGCCTTGTTCGGCGCCGCTGATGAAAGGGCCGCCCGGGGTGAGCACGGACTTGAGGGCTTCCAGCAGGCACTGGCGGCGTTCGGCGTAGTTCTGCCGTGCGCGGCGCAGGGCGCTGGCGAAATGGCCCATCTCGATGAACTCGGCCAGCGCGGCCTGCACCGGCATCTGCCCCGGCCGGTTGAGGTCGTAATGGGCCTGCTTGAAAGCCGCCACGAGCGGTTTGGGCACCACGAGGTAGCCCAGCTTCAGCCCGGGGTAGAGCACCTTGGAGAAGGTGCCCATGTAGAGCACACGGCCGTCGGTGTCCAGGCCTTCGAGGCTGGAGATGGGCGGGCCGCTGAAGCGGTATTCGCTGTCGTAATCGTCCTCCAGCACCCAGGCGTCGTGCGCGCGCGCCGTGGCCAGCAGTTGGTGGCGCCGGGGCAGCGTCATCACCGCGCCGGTGGGGTACTGGTGCGAGGGCGTCACGTAGATCAGGCGCGGCGGGTGGGTGCTGTCTGCCGCACTCGGGCTGATGCCCTGTTCGTCCACCGGCACCGGGTGGATGGCCAGACCCGTGGCCATGAACGCCTTGACCGCGCCCCAGTAGGCCGGGTCTTCCACCCACACGGTGTCGCCGTGGTCGGCCAGCAGGCGGGCACAGAGTTCGAGCGACTGTTGCGTGCCGCTGGTGATCACCACCTGGTCGGCTTCCAGGTGCACGCTGCGGAACACGCGCAAGTAATCGGCCACGGCTCGGCGCAGCGGCGCGTAGCCGCCCGAGGTGTTGTAGTCCAGCATGTCCGGGTAGGTCATGCGCCAGTGCTTGTTTTGCAGCCGCTGCCACAGCGCCACGGGGAAGGCGCTGAAATCGACCATGCCGGGGGTGAAGGGCTGCACTTCGAGCTCGGTGGCGCAGAAGGTGGTGGAGAGCGCAACGCCGCGCGTGGACAGGCGACCGGCCTGCAACGTGGCGGGCTGGCCGCCGCTGCGGGCGCCCCGGCTGGGTGCGGCGCGCGGCACGTTGTCGTTCACATAGGTGCCACTGCCCACGCGGCTGGCGAGATAGCCCTCGACGCTCAGCTGGTTGATCGCGGCCACCACGGTGTTGCGCGAGAGCGAGAGGTCTTCGGCCAGGTCGCGGCTGGAGGGCAGGCGCTCACCGGCGCAGAGCTTGCCGTCGAGCATGGCTCGGCGCAGCGCTTCGTAAAGCTGACGGTGCAGGGGCAGCGCGTCCTGCGTACCCAGGCGGTTCATTTCGGCGAGCAGGAATTCGGACAGCATGGTGATTGGATCGTGAAGTGGCACCACGGGGTGGGCTCAACTGGCCCTCAGTGTGAACCAATTGTGTCTTCACAATGGCATCCATTGCCTTGGAGAGAACATGAACAAGCCGCCGTGCATGGTCTGGCTGCCCGCCGACCACCGCCTCATGGGTGACCACGGTCATCAAATGCCCTTTCTGCTGCTGGGCGACAAGTACGCCCGGGCGGTCAAGGTGGGGGCCAACGCCCAGCCGGTGATGTTTCCGCTGGCCGACACCGACCAGATCAGCGACCTGCTCGCGCTGGTGGACGGCGTGATGCTGACCGGCTCACCCTCCAACGTGCACCCTTCCCACTTCGCCGAAGACGTGGCCGACCCCAGCCTGCCGCTGGACGCCGACCGCGACCTGCTCACGCTGGCGCTGGTCAAGGCCTGCGTGCGCGAGGGCGTGCCGCTGCTGGGCATCTGCCGCGGTTTCCAGGAAATCAACGTGGCCCTGGGCGGCACGCTGCACCAGCGGGTGCACGAGGTGCCCGGCCTGATGGACCACCGCGAGCCCAAAAGCGCCCCCCCCGACGAGCAGTACGCCCCGCGCCACAGCGTGCGTTTTGCGCCCGGCAGCGTGTTCGAACAGTGGGCCGGTGGCCCCGAAACGCAGGTGAATTCGCTGCACGGCCAGGGCATCAACCGCCTGGCCGACGGCCTTGAAGCGCTGGCCCACGCGCCCGATGGCGTGGTGGAAGCCTTCGGCGTGCGCGGTGCGCGCACCTTTGCCTACGCGGTGCAGTTCCACCCCGAATGGCGCTGCTGGGAAACGCCCTTCTATGCCGCCATCTTCGAGGCCTTTGGCCGCGCCTGCCGCTCGCGCAGCAGCCTGCGTTTGCAGGCGGTCGACCTCGCGCGCAGTGCAGCGAGCTCAAGCGCCTGATTCTTTTTTTCCAGATCGACCACCCCAACACACCGCAGGAGACGGCACATGACAGCCACCGACAAAAAAATGACCTTCAACGATCTGGAGAACTGGCTCAACCAGAACCGCGTGACGGAAGTCGAGTGCCTCGTGCCCGACCTGACCGGCGTGGCCCGCGGCAAGATCCTGCCGCGCGAGAAATTCACCGAGGACCGCGGCATGCGCCTGCCGCAGGCCGTCGTTGCGATGGGGGTGACGGGCGAGTTCCCGGCCAGCGGGCCTTACTACGACGTGATCGAGCCGACCGACCGCGACATGCAGTTGCGCCCGGACCCGACCACTGCGCGCATCGTGCCCTGGGCCACCGACCCCACGGCGCAGGTGATCCACGACTGCTTTGATCACGACGGCAAGCTGGTGCCTTTTGCGCCGCGCAGCGTGTTGCGCCACGTGTGCGAGCTGTTCGACGCCGAGGGCCTGGACCCGGTGGTCGCGCCCGAGCTGGAGTTTTACCTGACCGCGCGCAACACCGACCCGAACACCCTGCTCAAACCCCCGATCGGGCGCAGCGGCCGCGCCGAGACCTCGCGCCAGTCGTACAGCATCGACGCGGTCAACGAGTTCGACCCGCTGTTTGAAGAGATCTACGACTACTGCGACAAGATGAAGCTCAACGTGGACACGCTGATCCACGAAGCGGGCGCGGGGCAGATGGAGATCAACTTCTTCCACGCCCACCCGCTGGGTCTGGCCGACGAGGTGTTTTTCTTCAAGCGCACGGTGCGCGAGTCGGCGTTGCGCCACGACATGTACGCGACCTTCATGGCCAAACCGATCGCGGGCGAGCCGGGTTCGGCGATGCACGTGCACCAGAGCATCCTGGACAAGAAGACGGGCAAGAACATCTTCAGCAACGACGACGGCACGCCGTCCGAGTCGTTCTACCACTACATCGGCGGCCTGCAGCGCTACATTCCCGCGGCCATGGTGCTGGTGGCGCCCTACGTGAACAGCTACCGCCGCCTTTCGCGCAACACCGCCGCACCCATCAACATCGAATGGGGCCACGACAACCGGACGGTGGGTATCCGTTCGCCCATCTCCAGCCCCGCAGCGCGCCGCGTGGAGAACCGCGTGATCGGCGCCGACGCCAATCCCTACATCGCCTTGGCCATGACGCTGGCCTGTGGCTACCTGGGCATGAAGAACAAGATCAAGCCCAAGCCCGAGATGAAGGGCGACGCCTACCTCGCGCCCTACGCGCTGCCGCGCAGCCTGGGCGAAGCGCTGGACTGGTTGCGCCGTGAGACCGACCTGCACGACATCCTCGGCAAGGAATTCATCACCATCTACACCGAGATCAAGGAGCTGGAGTTCGACGAGTTCATGAAGGTGATCTCGCCGTGGGAGCGCGAGCATCTTCTTCTTCACGTCTGATCAGCCAAGCCAGGACCGACCATGAACACCTCGACCCTCATCGCCCCGCCCGCCCAGGTTCGCCGCGCCGAACAGCACGACACGAAATCCATCCAGGCGGCCGACAGCGCGCACTTCATCCACCCCTTCACCGACCATGGGGACCTCGCCACGCGCGGCTCGCGCGTGATCACGCGCGCCGACAACGTCTACGTGTGGGACTCCGAAGGCCACAAGATCCTCGACGCCATGAGCGGTCTGTGGTGCGTGAACGCCGGCTATGGCCGCAAGGAACTGGCCGACGCTGCCTACCAGCAGATGATGACGCTGCCCTTCTACAACAGCTTTTTCAACACCACCAACGTGCCGGCGGTGCAGCTGGCCACCAAGCTGGCGGCCCTGGCGCCGGTGGTGGGCGGGCGAAGCTTCAAGCACGTGTTCTTCTCCAGCAGCGGTTCGGAGAGCAACGACACCAACGTGCGCATGGTGCGCCGCTACTGGGACCTGCTCGGCCAGCCGCAGCGCAAGGTGATCATCAGCCGCATGAACGCGTACCACGGCTCCACCATGGCCGGCGCTTCGCTGGGTGGCATGAGCGGCATGCACGCGCAGGGCGACCTGCCCATCCCGAACATCACGCACATCGGCCAGCCCTACTTCTTCGAGAACGCGCTGCCCGGCGAGAGCCAGGACGCGTTCGGCATCCGCGCCGCCGGCTGGCTGGAGGAGAAGATCCTGGAACTGGGCGCCGACAAGGTGGCCGCCTTCATTGCCGAACCGGTGCAGGGCGCCGGCGGCGTGATCATCCCGCCGGCCACCTACTGGCCCGAGATCCAGCGCATCGTCGACAAGCACGGCATCCTGATGATCTCCGACGAGGTGATCTGCGCCTTTGGCCGCCTGGGCCACTGGTTCGCCTACGAGAAGTTCGGCATCCGGCCCGATCTCATCACCTTTGCCAAGGGCGTGACCAGTGGCTACATCCCGCTGGGCGGTGTGATGGTGGGCGACCGCGTGGCGAAGGTGCTGATCGAGCAGGGTGGCGAGTTCAACCACGGCTACACCTACAGCGGCCACCCGGTGGCCTGCGCTGTGGCGCTGGCCAACATCGAGCTGATGGAGCGCGAGAACCTGGTGGGCCGGGTGCGCGACGACACCGGCCCCTACCTGGCCCAACGCTTCGCCGAACTCAACAAGCACCCGCTGGTGGGCGTGGCCGAAACCTGCGGCTTTGTGGCCGGGTTGGTGCTGGTGAAGGACAAGGCCACCCAGGCCACCTTCGACCCGGATCTCGGCGTGGGCATGATGTGCCGCGCCCACTGCTTCAAGAACGGCCTGATCATGCGCGCCGTGGGCGACCGCATGATCATTGCGCCGCCTTTGGTGATGACGCGCGCTCAGATCGACGAGATGATGGTGCTGATCCACACCTGCCTGGACGCCACCCTGGCCCAGCTGCAGGCCGCAGGCCAGCACGCGTGAATAGAATGCCCCCTGCGGTACCCCGGAACGCACCGATGAGGTGCGGTTCGGGCGGCAGCGGGTCTGGAACTTGCTAGATGGTTTTCGAGTCTTTTTCCACGCCTTCCGGTTCGATTTGTCGTTGATCAACCCCTCTCAGGAGCGAGCACCACCATGAAGAAACACGTTTTGGTTATTGCCATGTCGGCCATCCTGCTGGCTTCTTGCGGCAAGAAAGAAGAGCCCGTTGCCGCGCCCGCCGCGCCTGCGCCGGTCGCCGCCGCGCCGGCCGCTCCGCCTGTGCCCGCCGGCCCGGTGCTTGATGACGAAAAGGTCCTCAACATCTACAACTGGCCCGACTACATCCCCGAAGGCATGATCGCCAACTTCGAGAAGGAAACCGGGATCAAGGTCAACTACGACACCTTCGAGACCAACGAAGCCTTGCACGCCAAGCTGGTGGCGGGCAACACCGGCTACGACATCGTGGTTCCCGGCACCGTGTTCGCCAAGGGTCAAATTGAAGGTGGCCTGCTGCAGCCGCTCAAGAAGGACCAGATCCCCAACCTGGCCAACATGGACCCGGCGATCATGACCACGCTGACCAAGGCCGACCCCGAGAACAAGCACCTGGTGCCGTGGGCGTGGGGCTTCACCACCGTGGGCATCAACAAGACCAAGGTCGAGAAGGCCCTGGGTGGCATGGCCATGCCCGAGAACGCCTGGGACCTGGTGTTCAAGCCCGAGTACACGAGCAAGCTGAAGTCCTGCGGCATCGCTTACCTGGATTCGCCCACCGAGATCATCCCGGTGGCGCTGCACTACATCGGCAAGGACGCCTACTCGAACGACCCGGCCGACTACAAGCTGGCCAACGAGATGCTGATGAAGGTGCGCAAGGATGTGCGCCTGTTCAGCTCCACCATGATCGACGACATCGCTGGCGGCAAGGCCTGCGTGGCCGTGGCCTGGTCGGGTGACGTGAACATTGCTGCCGGCCGCGCCAAGGAGAACGGTTCCAAGGACGTGATCGAAGCCTTGCTGCCGAGCACCGGCGCGCTGATCTTCTTTGACACCATGGCCGTGACCAAGGACGCGAAGCACCCCAACAACGCGATGGCCTTCATCGACTTCTACCTGCGCCCGGAGAACGCTGCGTCCATGGCCAACGAGATGAACTACCCCACCGGCAACAAGGCGGCCACCGAGAAGATCAATCCCGAGATCGCCGGCAACAAGACCATCTTTGTCGAGTCCGACTACTTTGCCAAGATGATCCCGCCCAGCAGCTTCACCAACGAAGCGCGTGAAGCCATGGCCAACGCGTACAACACGTTCAAAAAAGGCAAGTAAGGCGTCAAGGTTTCATCAGACCTGATCCAGGGCTGTTCGTACGCACCGTATGAACAGCCCTTTTTCTTGTCATCTCTCACACGAACACCACCACAAGGAATGAACATGGCAGAGACGGGCACCCAGACGGGTTATCTGGTCACCGAAAAACTGGTCAAGCGCTTCGACGAGGCGGTGGCGGTGGATGAGGTGTCGCTGTCCATCGGCAAGGGCGAGATCTTTGCGCTGCTGGGCAGTTCGGGCTGCGGCAAGTCGACGCTGCTGCGCATGCTGGCCGGCTTCGAGAAGCCGACCTCGGGGCGGATCCTGCTCGGTGGCCAGGACGTGGCGGCCATGCCGCCCTACGAGCGACCGGTCAACATGATGTTCCAGTCCTACGCGCTGTTTCCCCACCTCAACATCTGGGAAAACGTCGCCTTTGGCCTCAAGCGCGAAGGCCTGCCCAAAGCCGAGGTGCAACAGCGCACCGACGAGATGCTGGGCCTGGTGCAGCTCACTCCTTACGCCAAACGCAAGCCACACCAGTTGTCGGGGGGCCAGCAGCAGCGCGTGGCGCTGGCGCGCAGCCTGGCCAAGCGGCCCAAGCTGTTGCTGCTCGATGAGCCCCTGGGCGCGCTGGACAAGAAGCTGCGCGAGCAGACCCAGTTCGAGCTGGTCAACATCATCGAGAAGGTGGGCGTGACCGTGGTGATGGTGACGCACGATCAGGAAGAGGCCATGACCATGGCCAGCCGCATTGCCATCATGAGCAAGGGGCGGGTGCTGCAGGTGGGCACACCCGAGGAGATTTACGAGCACCCGACCAACCGGTTTGTGGCCGACTTCATCGGCAACGTGAACCTGTTTGAAGGCAAGCTCAGTGTGGACGAGCCCGACCGCTGTGCGGTGAGCACCGGCATCGGCGAGATCCAGGTCGGCCACGGTGTCCCAGGCCACCTGGGCATGGTGGTGACGCTGGCCGTGCGGCCCGAGAAGATCGAGATCAGCAAGCACCGCCCAGAGGGTGTGGCGGCCAACCTCTTCACCGGTACGGTCAAGGAGATTGCGTACTTCGGCTCCTACAACACCTACATCGTGCAGGCCAGCAACGGCAGCAAGCTCAAGATCACCGAGGCCAACACCTCGCGGCAGGATTTGTCGGACATCACCTGGGAGGACACCGTCTTCTTCTGGTGGAACGACAAGGCCGGTGTGGTGCTGAGGGACTGACCATGGCCATGAACCTGCCCATGCCCGGCAAGCGCTTCGTCATCGGCGTGCCCTATGTCTGGCTGTTTGTCTTTTTCCTCCTGCCCTTCCTGATCCTGCTGTACATCAGCTTCGTGGACATGGGCGAGAGCATCCACCCGTTCAAGCCGATCTGGGACAGCCAGACCGGTCTGCTCAGCCTCAAGTACGAGAACTACTGGACCATCTTCCGCGACGAAGGTGGCGTGCTGTTCAAGACCATCTATATCGAGGCCTACCTGCGCTCGATCTGGTACGCGCTCTGGACGGCCGTGCTGTGCCTGGTGTTCGGCTACCCGTTCGCCTACTTCATCGCGCGTTCGCCGGCCAGCGTGCGCCCGGCGCTGCTCATGATGGTGATGCTGCCGTTCTGGACTTCGTTCCTGCTGCGCGTCTACGCGTGGAAAGGCATCCTGGCCGACCAGGGCGTGCTCAACCAGCTGCTGATGGCCGTGGGCATCACGAGTGAGCCCATCCTCATGCTCTACACCAACGTCTCCATGCTGGTGGGCATGACCTACGTGTACCTGCCGTTCATGATCTTGCCGCTCTACGCGACGCTGGTGAAGATGGACTTCCGCCTGCTGGAGGCCGCCTACGACCTGGGCACCACGCCGTTCAAGGCCTTCTGGCTGATCACCGTGCCGCTGTCCAAGGCCGGCATCGTGGCCGGCTTCATGCTTGTGTTCATTCCTTCGGTGGGTGAGTTTGTGATTCCCTCGCTGCTGGGCGGGCCGGAGAACATCATGATCGGCCGCGTGGTCTGGGACGAGATGTTCACCAGCAACAACTGGCCGCGCGCCACCGCGCTGGCCGTGGTGATGATTGCGCTGATCGTCGTGCCGCTGGCGATCTACTACCACTACACCGGCGAAGCCGCCGAACCCCGCAAGTGAGGCCGAGCATGAAACCCTTCCTCGAAAAACACTTCGGCAAGTTCTGGCTGGCGCTGGTCTACCTGTTTCTGTACCTGCCGCTGTTCTTCATGATCGTGTTCAGCTTCAACAGCACACGGCAGGACGCCAACTTCACCGGCTTTTCGCTGCGCTGGTACGAAGCGCTCACGCGCGATACCAAGATCGTCGAGGGCTTCTGGCTGTCGCTCAAGATCGCGGCCGTCACCGGCGTGCTCTCCGCCGTGCTCGGCACCTTCGCGGCGTTTGTGCTCGTGCGCTACCGCCGCTTCCCGGGCCGCACCGTGTTCAGCGGCATGGTCAACGCGCCGCTGGTGATGCCCGAGGTGGTGATCGGCCTGTCGCTGTTGCTGCTCATGGTGGGTGCGCAGAACGCGTTTGGCTGGCCCGAACGCGGCATGCTCACCATCATCCTGGGCCACACGCTGCTGGGCATGGCCTACGGCATGGTGGTGATCCAGAGCCGGCTGATGGAGATGGACCGCGCCATCGAGGAGGCGGCCATGGACCTCGGCGCCAAGCCGCTGCAGGTGTTCTTTCTCGTCACGTTGCCCAACATCTTCCAGGGCATCCTCGCGGCCTTTTTGCTGGCGTTCACGCTGTCCTTCGATGACGTCGTGATCTCCGAGTTTCTCTCAGGCCCCGGGGTGAACACGCTGCCGCAGGTGATCTTCGGTTACGCGCGGCGCGGCATCAACCCGACCATTTATGCGGCGGCCACGTTGCTGATCGTCACGGTGACCATCGGCATCGTGGCGTATGCGGTGTGGGTGGCGCGATCCACGCGCAGGCGCGAGCGGGAGATCGCGGCGGCCACGCGGGCCGAGCTGGTGGCACTGAACCCGAACTGAGGGGCGCGACCGGGGTCACTGGATCGCTGTGGGTGAGGGCAAGTGGATGCTCTGCGGCCCGGGTTTCGGGCGTAGCATGAGGCCACTTGCGGCTTCCCGCACACCCGAGACACCGACCCATGACCACCCCGACCTTCGACGGCCGCGCCTTCATCAACGGCGAACGCATCTCTGCGCGCGACGGCCAGACCTTTGACTGCATTTCACCCGTTGACGGCCGCCTGCTGACGGCGGTGGCGCGCTGCGGTGAGGCCGACATCGACGCCGCCGTGGCGGCCGGACGTGCCGCGTTTGAAGACTGCCGCTGGAGCGGCCTGGCGCCCGCGCACCGCAAGCGGATCATGATCAAGTTCGCTGAGCAGCTCACCGCGCACGCCGACGAACTGGCGCTGACCGAGACGCTGGACATGGGCAAACCCATCAAGTACGCCAAGGGCGTGGACGTGAACAGCGCGGCCAACTGCATCCGCTGGTATGGCGAGGCGGTGGACAAGGTGTACGACGAGATCGCACCCACGGGGCGCAATGCGCTGGCACTCATCACGCGCGAGCCGGTGGGCGTGGTGGGCGTGATCGTGCCCTGGAACTACCCCATGATCATGGCGGCCTGGAAGATCGCGCCCGCGCTGGCCGCCGGCAACTCGGTGGTTTTGAAGCCTTCCGAGAAAAGCCCGCTCACCGCGCTGCGCCTGGCCGAGCTGGCCCTGGCCGCTGGCATCCCGCCTGGTGTCTTCAACGTGGTGCCCGGTTACGGCCCCGAGGCCGGCAGCCCGCTGGCGCTGCACATGGACGTGGACTGCATCGCCTTCACGGGCAGCACCCGCGTGGGCAAGCAGATCCACGTGATGGCCGGGCAGAGCAACCTCAAGCGCGCCTGGACGGAGCTGGGCGGCAAGTCGCCCAACATCGTGTTCGCGGACTGCCCCAACCTCGACCGCGCGGTGGAAGCCGCCGTGGGCAGCATCTTCTTCAACCAGGGCGAGAGCTGCAACGCACCGTCGCGCCTGTTCATCGAAGCCTCGATCAAGGACGCGTTTCTGGAAAAGGCCCTGAAACTGGTGCCGCAGTACCAGCCCGGCAACCCGCTGGACAAGGCCACGGTCATGGGCGCCATCGTTGACAAGGTGCAGATGGACACGGTGCTGCGCTACATCGAGTCGGGCAAGAGCGAAGGCGCCACGCTGCTGGCCGGTGGCGAGGCTTCGATGCCGGTGGCTGGCGGCAATTACGTGCTGCCCACGATCTTTGACGGCGTGACGCCGCAGATGACGATCGCCCGCGAGGAGATCTTTGGCCCGGTGCTTTCGGTGCTGAGCTTCACCGACGCGGCCGAGGTGGTGCGCGAGGCGAACAACAGCGTGTACGGCCTGCAGGCGGCCGTGTGGACCAGCGACATCAACAAGGCACACGGCGTGGCGCGCGCGCTGCGCGCCGGCACGGTGCACGTGAACCAGTACGACGAGGACGACATCACCGTGCCGTTTGGTGGTTTCAAGCAGAGCGGGGTGGGGCGCGACAAGTCGCTGCACGCGTTCGACAAGTACACCGAGACCAAGACCACCTGGATTCGCATCGACAGCCCGGTTTAAGGAGACCACCATGAACGCCATGAACGCCATGAACGACATCAAGACCGACAGCACCAACGCCGCCTGGCACCAGCGCCGGCTCGACGCCACACCGCGCGGTGTGGGCGTGATGGGTGACTTCTTCATCGACAAGGCGAAGAACGCCGAGTTCTGGGACATCGAGGGCCGCCGCTTCATCGACTTTGCGGGCGGCATCGCGGTGCTCAACACCGGCCATGTGCATCCCAAGGTGCAGGCCGCCATCGCAGCGCAGTTGCAGCGCTTCACGCACAGCTGCTACCAGGTCGTGCCCTACACCGAGTACGTGGCGCTGGCCGAGCGCATCAACGCCATCGTGCCGATCGACGGCCCGGTGAAGACCGCGTTTTTCTCCACCGGCGCCGAGGCGATTGAGAACGCGATGAAGATCGCGCGCTACAGCACCGGGCGCACCGGCGTCATTGCGTTTGGCGGTGCGTTTCACGGCCGCAGCATGTTCTCGGTCGCTCTCACCGGCAAGGTGCAGCCCTACAAGGCCGGCTTCGGCCCGTTCCCGCCCGAGATTTACCACGTGCCGTTTCCGTGCCACTGCGCGTCGCTGGACGACACCAAGCACGCGATGGAGCAGCTCTTCAAGTGCGACATCGAGCCCAGCCGCGTGGCGGCCATCGTGTTCGAGCCGGTGCAGGGCGAGGGCGGCTTCAACCCCATCCAGCCAGCGGCCGTGAAGTGGCTGCGCGAGCTGTGCGACCAGCACGGCATCCTGCTGGTGGCCGACGAGGTGCAAACCGGCTTTGCGCGCACCGGCAAGATGTTTGCCATGGAGCACTACGGCGTGAGCCCCGACCTCATGACCATGGCCAAGAGCATGGCCGGTGGCACCACGCTCTCGGCCGTCTCAGGCAAGGCCGCCATCATGGACGGCCCGGCGCCGGGCGGTCTGGGCGGCACGTACGCTGGCAACCCGCTGGCCATCGCCGCGTCGCACGCGGTGCTGGATGTGATGGCGGAGGAGCGCCTGCCCGAGCGCGCGCAGAAGCTGGGCGACCAGCTCATTGGCCACTTGATCGCGCAGCGCGCCGTGTACCCCCAGCGCATGGGCGACGTGCGCGGTCTGGGTGCCATGGTGGCCTGCGAGTTCATCGACGCGAAAGGTGCGCCCGACGCTGACACCACGAAGAAGGTGCAAACGGCGGCGCTCAAGCGCGGCCTGTTGCTGCTGACTTGCGGCGTGTACGGCAACGTGATCCGTTTCCTCTTCCCGCTGACCATTGAAGACAGCGTGTTCGCGGAAGGCCTGGCCAAGTTTGACGCTGCGCTGGCCGAGGTGTTGGTTTGACATTGGATGAGCGCATCCAGGCCCTGCGCGCCCAGGGTATCCACTCGGTGCTCACCACCTTCACCGACCTGCCCGGCGGCCCCAAGGGCAAGCTGGTGCCCCTCGACGGCCTGCCCGGTGCGGTGAGCAGCGGGGCGGGATTTTCCGGCCCCAGCATCAGCGGCACCGGCCTGCCGCGCATGGGTGCGCGCAGCGAGTACATGGGCCGTGTGGTGCCCGAGAGCCTGCGCCCGCTGCCCTTCATGCCCGGCGTGGCCCACGCGGTGTGCGACGGCTTTGCCGGCGGCGAGCCGCTGGACACCTGCTCGCGCCAGGTGCTCAAGCGCCAGGTGGAACGGCTCAAGGCGCGTGGCTGGACGCTGTGGGTCGGCATCGAGCCCGAGTTCTTCCTGCTCAACCGCAACAACCAAGGCCGCTGGCAGGTGGCCGACGCGTTGGACGCGCACGCCAAACCCTCGTACGACCTGCAGGCCATCGGCCGCAACTTCGCCTTTCTGGACGCGATGCGCCAGACCCTCACCGCACTCGGCTTCGGGCTGCAGCAGATCGACCACGAAGACGCGTGCGGCCAGTACGAGATCAACTACCAGCACGACGACGCGCTGGCCGCGGCCGACCGCTACCAGCTCTTCAAACTCACGGCGCAGGCCGTGGCAGCGCAACACGGCACCGTGTTCTCCACCATGCCCAAGCCGCTGGCGCACGCGCCGGGCAGCGGGCTGCACTTCCACCTGAGCTTGACGGACGCCGATGGTCGGGCGGTGATGGCCGACGCCAACGGCGCGCTGGGTCTGAGCAGCATCGGCCACCAGTTCGCCGCCGGGCTGCTGCACCACGCCGATGCGCTCGCCGCCCTGTGCGCGCCCACCGTCAACAGCTACAAGCGCCTGGCAGCCAGCCGCAGCGCCTCGGGTACCACCTGGTCGCCGGTGTGGAAGTCCATGGGCGACAACAACCGCACCTGCCTCGTGCGCACCGTGGCCGGGCGCATTGAATGGCGCCTGCCCGATCCCTCGTGCAACGTTTACGCCGCCATCGCCGGCACGCTGGCTGCGGGCCTCTCAGGCATCGAGCAGGCCTTGCCCGCCGCCAACCCTTGTGCGGACGATCTTTATGAGCTGCATGGGCGTGGTGAGGCCTTGCCCGAGCGGCTGCCGCGCGATTTGTTTGCCGCGCTGCAGGCGCTGGAGCACGACGCGCCGCTGCGCGCCGCCGTGGGCGAATCGTTCTGCGCCGAATTCCTCGCGCTCAAACACGCCGAGTGGGCCAGTTACAGCCAGCAGGTGAGCGACTGGGAGCTGGAGCGTTACGGCAACGCGGCCTGATCAAGGCACCCCCCCGCGCCGCCTGCGGCGTCACCCCCTCCAGGGGGCGCACCCTGCGGCCTGGCAAAGCCAGTTCCGCGGGTGCTCTGGCTTTCGGGATAATCCGGCTGCTTGAACACCCCCGCCGCCACTGCCGCCCCCACCGCGTCTGCCAAGACCTGGACCAAGACCGCCGACCGGCCGCTGCGCAGCTGGCGCAAATCCGCCAGCATCTGGGTGTTTGCGCATTTCGTGGGCGTGCCCGTGCCGTGGCACGCCGTGCGCCAGACCGATGGTGCCGACCTGCTGGCCTTTGAGCACCAGCGCCTGCTGGCCCTGGCGGCCGCTGGCGAGCGCGTGCCCACCGTGCTCGCCTTTGATGGTTTTTCGCTCACCACCAGCGACATCGGTGACACGCTGGACCACGTCTTGCACCGTTCGCCAGAGGCTGTGCGCCTGGCGCTGATGTGCGCCGCCAGCGCCGACCTGGCCGCCTTCCACACGCGCGGCCACTGGCACGGCGGCGCGCAGACCCGCAACCTCACCTGGAACGGCGAGCACTTCGCCCGCCTCGATTTTGAAGAGCGCCTGCAACCCGGCATGGCGCTGGCCACGGTGCAGGTGTACGACGCGCTGCAGTTGCTGCTGTCGCTGGCGCGGTACCTGCAGCCGCTCGGCCCCGACGCCGTGCGCGCAGTGCTTCAGGCCTATGCCGACGCGGGCACTGGCGGTGCGGCGTTGCGCGACTTCATCGTGCACCTGCTGCCACGTCTGGGCTGGGTGTCCAGGCTGGCGGCGTGGTCACCCCGGCTGGATGGCTCGCGCGAACTGATGCGGTTGCGAACGGTGCTCGAAGGCATGAAGGCGTTTGTCGCGCGGGGCGACTGATCGGCTCACCGCGCTGGCCCGGTGGCAGCTGGTTACAAGCAATTCAGAAGCGAGGCCTAGAATCGCCGTTTCAACTGAAGAGCCTTCCATGACGACCACCGCCAAAAAGCCATCCGCCTTCAACCGTGCCCTCAAGCCCAGCGCCGAGCTGGCCGCCGTGATCGGTGCGACGCCGCAACCCCGCACCGAAGTGGTGAAGCTCATGTGGGAATACATCAAGGCCAACAACCTGCAGAACCCGAAGAACAAGCGAAACATCCTGGCCGACGCCAAGCTCAAGGCCGTCTTCGGCAAGGATGAAGTCACCATGTTCGAGATGACCGGGCTTGTGGGCAAACACCTGAGCTGAACAGACCCTCAGGTCTTGTAAGCCGCATCCAGCTTTTCCACCTTGCGCAGCAGCGCGGGCCAAGCCAGCTGGGAACCCAGCCCGGCGGTGGCCACGCGCATCACATCCGCCATGCCGGCCAGGATGGCGGGGTCGACCTGGGTGAGTTCGGTGCCGCCGGCCATCGCATCGATCTGGATGCGGCAGGTGTTCTCCAGCGTGTACATGGCCAGGAAAGCGTCGGAGATGGTCTTGCCCACGGTCAGCAGGCCGTGGTTGCGCAGCACCAGGTGGTTGGCTTTGCCCAGGTCGGCTTGCAGCCGCACCTTTTCTTCGGCCCGCAGGGCCACGCCTTCGTACGTGTGATACGCCAGCGAGGCGAGCACAAAGGTGCTTTGCTGGCTGATGGGCAGGATGCCGGCCTTCTGCGCGCTCACGGCCACGCCGGCGCGTGAATGGGTGTGCATCACGCAGCCGGCTTCGGGCCGCGCTTCGTGCACCGCGCTGTGGATCACAAAGCCGGCCGGGTTCACCGGGAAGGGCGAGTCCAGCAGCTTGTTGCAGCCCATGTCGACCTTGACCAGGCTGCTCGCCGTGATCTCGTCGAACATGAGGCCGTAGGGGTTGATGAGGAACTGGTGCTCACCGCCGGTGACCGAGTCGGGCAACTTGGCGCTGATGTGGGTGAAGACCAGATCGCTCCAGCCGTAGGCCGCCACCAGCCGGTAGCAGGCGGCCAGATCGCAACGCAGCGCCCATTCTTCGGCGCTGACCACTTCTTTGAGGGACGGGATGTGCATGGTGTGTCTCCTGGCGCGCCTCGACCCGGGCGCGAGCCCTGCACTGTATGCCGCCGGGGTGCGCCTGTCCTGTCCCTGCAAGGACAGACGCGCGCCCGAGGGCTCACTTCTTCATGGCGCAGGTGTTGAAGCCCAGCATGGCGTAGGGCGGGCACCAGCCCACCAGGCCGGTGAGCAGGGGCACCACGCCGATGTAGCCCCACAGGCCGACGGTGCCGGTGGCAGCGGCGGCGATCAGGGCCAGGCCGATGGTGATGCGAAGGGCGCGGTCGATGCCGCCGACGTTTTTGGTCATGGTGTTGCTCCGTTGACTGAAACCACCGCAGAAACGGGTGGGGTGCAGCCATTGGACGCGCGCAAAGCCACGGGGTATGTGACCTGGGTCACAGAGCCGTTGGCGCTCAGCGGGGTTGCAGCGCTGCCAGCGATCGCAGGGCGGCGCTGTCGCGCACGGTGATGCACTCGCGCGAGAGCTCCACCCAGCCGTCGCGCTCGAACCGGTGCAGCAGCCGGGTGATGATCTCGCGCACCGTGCCCAGCTCGTCGGCCAGCGCCTGGTGGGTGGCGTGCACCTGCGCTCCGTGGCCCAGCAGGGCGGCGGCCAGGCGGCTGTCGAGGCGCTGGAAGGCAATGGCTTCGATCAGGCCGGTGAGGTCGGCCAGGCGCGCTGCGAACAGGCCGAGCACGAAGTCGCGAAAGCCGGTGTGGGCGAGTGCTTCGCGAAACCCGGCAGGCGCCAGCAGGGCCAGCCGCGTGGGTTTCACCGTGACGCCGTGCGCGCTCAGCGGCTGGTCGACAAACAGGCACGACGAGGACACCAGGCACATCTCGCCCGGCACCACGCGGTAGAGCTCCAGCTCGCGCCCGCTGCTGGCCGAGCGCGAGACCCGCACCTCGCCGCTGAGCAGCAGCGGGAAACCCCCGCAGCGCTCCTGCTCGCGAAAGAGGGTGGTGCCGGTGGGCACGTCCATCACGGCCAGGGTGTCGGGCGCCGCGACGGCTTCCCCGATGGCGGGGTACAGCTGGGCGAGGGTCTGCCAGTCGGTGGTGTTCATGGGGTGTGGGGTTGGGTGGCGTGTTCGAGCCGGGTCAGCCAAACCATGGCGTGTTCGCGGCTCTCGCCGCACATCTCGGGGCCGGGCGCGAGCGAGCTGCACACCGCCGGGCGCTCGGGCAGGCCGAAGAGACGGCAGCGCAGGTCCGCGTCCAACTGTGGGCAGGCCACGCCGGCCGGTTTGCCGCGCGGCATGCCTGGCAGCGGGCTGCTGATCGACGGCGCGGTGCAGCAGGCGGCGCAGCCAGGGCGGCATGCAAAGGGCGCAAGGGTGCACGGGGCTGTGGGCATGCAGACGATTGTCGGGCTTGCAGGGTGGCCGGGGCTAAACTGCCTGACCCGGTGTATCGGGCCGGTACCTGCGCAGTCGCGCAGCCGGGTTGTCGACTCCCGCTCCCGCCATGCCGCTTGTGAACGTCCCCACCCCTGAAACCCTGGTGTCCCGGCTGAAGCAGTGGCGCTTGTGGATCCTTGCCGCACTGGCGCTGCTGCTGGGCACACTGGTGATACAGGCGTCGCACAAGGTCATGGCCCAGCTCAGCTACGAGCAGATCGTGCTTGCGGTGCGTGCCACGCCAGCTTCGGTGTTGTGGCTCTCGGTGCTGGCCACTGCGCTGAGCTACTTCGCCCTCACGTTTTACGACCGCGCTGCGCTGGCCTATGCCGGCGCGCGCCTGCCCTATCCGGTGGTCGGCAAGACAGCGTTCATTGCCTACGCCCTGTCCAACACCATCGGTCTGGGTGTGCTCACCGGCGGTGCGGTGCGCCTGCGCCTGTACGGGGCGGCCGGGCTGGAGGCGGGCCTGATCGCGCGCGCCATCGCCTTCAATGCCGCCGGTTTTGCCGTGGGCATTGCGGTGGTGGGCGCGGCTGCGCTGGTGTGGGGCTCGGCCACGGCGCACGTCATGTTGGGTGTGCCCTCCGAGCTGTTGCAGCTGGCGGGTGTGTCCGTGCTGGTGGCGGCGGGGGTGTTCCTGGGTGTTTGCTGGCGTGGCGGTGAGCTCAAGCTGTTGGGCGGTCTGGCCTTGCGGCTGCCCAGCGCGTCGATTGCAGCGCAGCAGCTGTTGGTTTCGGCGGTGGATGTGGTGGGGGCGGCCGCCGCGTTGTGGCTGCTGCTCCCGTCGGACGCGGTGGCGTTTCCGGCGTTTGTCGGCTTCTTCGCACTCGCTGTCGCGCTGGGGGTGATCAGCCATGTGCCGGGCGGTCTGGGCGTGTTCGAGGCGGTGATGCTGCTGGCCCTGGGTGGGCGGGTGCCGGCCGAGCAGCTGGCGGGCGCGCTGGTGCTGTTCCGCGTGATCTACCACCTGCTGCCGCTGGCGCTGGCCGTGGCCTGGCTGGCGGCCACCGAGTGGCGCCGGGGTGTGGCCACGCCGGTGGTGAAGGCGGCCACCAGCCTGTCGCCGCTGTTGCTCTCGGCCTTCACCTGGGTGGTGGGGGTGGCGTTGCTGGTTTCAGGTGTGACGCCGGCCACGCAGGACGCCACCGACCTGCTCATCCGGTACGCGCCGCTGCCGGTGGTGGAGGCGGCGCACTTTCTGGGCAGCATTGTCGGTCTGGCCTTGTTGTTCGTGGCGCGCGGCATGTTCCTGCGGCTGGACGCTTCATGGTGGGCCGGCCTGGTGCTGGTGCTGCTCAGCCTCGTGTTGTGTTTGCCCAAGGGGATCGCGGTGTCCGAGGCGGTGCTGCTGACCGTGCTGGGCACCTCGCTGGCGCTGTCGCGGCGCCACTTCAACCGCAAGGCCGCGCTGTTCTCGCAGGCCTTCACCTGGGGCTGGCTGGCGGCGGTGGCGGCGGTGGTGGTGGCGCTCATGGCACTGCTGTTTTTTGTGTACCGCGATGTGGAGTATGTGAACCAGGTGTGGTGGCAGTTCGAGTTCGACGGCTATGCGCCGCGCTCGTTGCGTGCCATGGTGGCGGTGGCGCTGATCACGCTGGTGCTGGCGCTGAGCCAGCTGCTGCGCCGCCCGCGCACCGCGCTCGTCAAGCCCGACCCGGGTGCGCTGGACCAGGCCGCGCGCATCGTGCGCACGCAAGGCTCGGCCGGGGCTGGTCTGGTGATGATGGGCGACAAGAGCCTGATGGTGTCGGACTCGCAGCGGGCTTTCATCATGTTCGGGCGGCGCGGGCGCTCGTGGGTGGCGCTCTACGACCCGGTGGGCCCGGTGGCGGAGTGGACCGAACTGGTGTGGCGCTTCGTGGAGCAGGCGCGCGAAGCCGGCGGGCGCGCGGCTTTCTACCAGGTGCGCCCCGAGGGCTTGCCGGTCTACCTGGACGCGGGTCTGCGCGTGTACAAGCTCGGCGAATGCGCGCTGGTGGATTTGCCCGGCTTCAGCCTGGACGGCAAACGCCGCGCCAACCTGCGCCATGGCGTGGCGCGCGCGCAGCGCGAAAGCCTCAGTTTCGAAGTGTTGGCCCCGGGCCAGGCCGAGGGCCTGTTCGACGAACTGCAAGCCATCTCGGACGCCTGGTTGAGCGACCACAACACGGCCGAAAAATCGTTCTCCCTCGGTGCCTTCCGCCGCGACTACGTGCTGCGCCAACCCATTGCCGTGGTGCGCCAGGGCGAGCGACCCGTGGCCTTTGCCACGCTGCTGTGCACCGACCAGAAGCAGGAGGCCAGCGTGGACCTGATGCGCCAGTTGCCCGACGCCCCACGCAGTTCGATGGATTTCCTGTTCGCCCAGACCTTGCTGCATTTCAAGGCCGAGGGTTACCAGCGTTTCAACCTGGGCATGGTGCCGCTCTCGGGCATGGCCCAGCACCCGCTGGCGCCCAACTGGCACCGGCTGGGCCGCCTGCTGTTCAACCACGGTGAAAACTTCTACAACTTCCAGGGGCTGCGGGGTTTCAAGGAGAAATTCGACCCCACCTGGGAGCCGCGTTACCTCGCCTGCCCGGGCGGCTTCGCGCCCTTTTTCATCCTGGCCGACGTGGCTGCGCTCATTGCCGGCGGCCTGCGCCGCGTGATCACCAAATGAACCTCACCGCCACCACCTTCTTGTCCGCGGCTCTGGCGCTCGGCGCCGCCGCGCCGGCCCACGCGCAGGAAAAGATCTCACACGGCAACTTCAAGGACGTCTCGCTGTACCGGCCCAAGGGGGAGGCGAAGTCGTTTGTGCTGTTCCTCTCGGGCGACGCAGGCTGGACACCGGCGCTGGCCGCCCAGGCGCAAGCTTTGGCCGACCAGGGCGCAGCGGTGGCGGGCATCCACACGCCGAACATGCTCACGCGCCTTGGCAAGGACAGCGGCGACTGCCTGCTGCCCGACGGCGACCTGGAAAACCTGTCGCATTTTCTGCAGGGCTATGCCCGCCTGCCGGCGTATTTTCCGCCGTTGTTGGTGGGCCCGGGGCTGGGCGGCACGCTGGCCTACGCCATGCTCGCCCAGGCCCCCGAAGACACCTTTGGCGGTGCCATTTCGATGGGTTTCTGCCCCGAGCTGGCCTTGAAGAAGCCGCTGTGCAAGGGCGAGGGCGTGCACTTCACCCAACGAGCCCGTGGCGCCCCCTTGGTGCTGCTGCCCACACCGAAGCTGCGCGCGCCCTGGGTGGCGCTGCAGGGCAGCGACGACACGGTGTGCAGCCCACCGGCGGTGCAGAAGTTTGTGTCGCAGGTGGGTGGCGCCGAGCTAGTGCCGGTGCCGGGCGTGGACCACGCCGGTGCCACAGGCCCGGGTGCGTTGACCGCGCTGCTGGCCGCGCACCAGAAGCTCACCAAGGACCTGGTGGTGGCGCCGGTGGCGCCCGACAGCGGCGTGGCCGACCTGCCTCTGGTGCCAGTGCCCAGCACCGTGCCGTCGGACACGCTGGCCGTGCTGCTCTCGGGTGACGGTGGCTGGGCCGGCATCGACAAGCAAGTCGCGGCCAAGCTGGCGGCCGCCGGGGTGCCGGTGGTGGGCCTGGACTCGCTGCGCTATTTCTGGTCGGCTCGCACGCCCGACGGCCTGGCGCAAGACCTGGACCGTGTGATGCGCAGCTTTGCCGTGCAGTGGAAAAAGACGCGTGTGATCCTGATCGGTTATTCGCAGGGCGCCGACGTGTTGCCTTTCGCGGTCAACCGGCTGCCCGCCACGTCCAGCAGCCTGCTGGCCCACACGGTGCTCATCGGCCCGGGCGAAAAAGCCTCGTTCGAATTCCGCCTGAGCAACTGGGTCGGCAAGAACACCGCCGGCCTGCCGCTGATGCCCGAACTGCAGAAGATGTCGGCCGCCAAAACGCTGTGCATCTACGGCACCGACGACCGCGACACCCTGTGCCCGCAGGTGCCCACCGAGTTCGTGACCCCGGTGCCCCTGGCCGGGGGTCACCACTTCGACGGCATCTACCAGAAGCTGACCGATCAGATCCTGCAGCGCACCAAGGCGCCTTGATCTCGCGCTCTCAGGGCAACAGGCGCTGGCCGGCCCAAAGCACCTGGTCGACCACGCCGTGCACCGCGTTGCGCGCCGGTTCGGCCACCAGCTGGCCGTCGGCGTCGAAAGCGTCACCCGCCTTGGACAGCGCAAACTGCTTCGGTGCCACCCAGCACTGCAAATTCAATAGCAACGGAGTGAGGTGTGACAGGCTCCTCAGGCCGCCCAGGGCGCCGGGTGAGGCGCTCAGCAAGCCCACCACCTTGCCCGCAAACGGCTTGGTGCCGCTGGACCAGAGTGGGTCGCCCTTGACCGGACTCGAGACCCAGTCGATGGTGTTCTTGAGCAGGCCGGTGTAGCTGCCGTTGTACTCGGGCGAGGCGATGATCCAGGCCGGGTGGGCGTGGAAGAGTTCCTTGAGCCGGATGGCGGCGGCGGGCGTGCCGCGCGCTTCCAGGTCGGCGTTGTAGAGCGGCAGGTCGAAGTCGGCCAGCTCGATGTGGGTGACCTGGGCACCGGCGGTGGCGGCGTGGGCGGCCGCGGCGGTGGCGAGTTGTCGGTTGAAGGATTTCGCGCGGGTGCTGCCGGCGAAAACGAGGAGGGGTAGGGGTGTACTCATGCCGCGATTGTCGCGGTCTTCGGTCAGAACGTGCTGTCGAAGAAATCGGGTGGCGGTGGCGGCGCGGGAGGCGCGACGATTGCCGCGGGGGCTGGTGCTGGCGCTGGCGGGCAGCGGCGGCTGGCGACGCCCCAAGCCATCTGAAAGCGCTCCATGACCAGGTCGCGGCTGAAGGTCACGGTCGTCTGGCGGAAGTTGTAGCCCACGCCCACGTCCAGCCCGATGCGGCGGCCCTCGCCGGGGAAGAAGCTCACGCCGGCGGCCAGCACCGGCCGGTTGCGCCGCTCGTTGGACAGGATCTTGAAGGTGACGCCGGTGTCGCCACCGAAGTTGTGGCTGATGCCGAACATGAAGCCCGCGGCCTGCGCGTTGAAGCAGGCCAGTGCGGTGGTGCTGGCCACGAGCCAGGGGGTTTTCATCGGGAGTCCTTCCTGTTGGTCGCCCGGATTGGGGCTGGTGCTCAGGTTAGGAAGGGGCTCGCGATGCAGCCATCCGCGCGGCACGTTAGGGTGTGCCGGCCTCGGTGCGCGCCCCGATGGCGGGGCGGGGCAGAAAAGGCGCAACGGTGGGACAATCCCGGGTTGCCCGGGGCGCCGGGCCGACAGCACCCCGGAAGCGATCACCACCATGTTGTACCCCCAGGAATTTGACGTCATCGTCGTCGGCGGCGGCCACGCCGGTACCGAAGCCGCGCTCGCGGCGGCGCGCATGGGCAGCAAGACGCTGCTGCTCACCCACAACATCGAGACCTTGGGTCAGATGAGCTGCAACCCCAGCATCGGCGGCATCGGCAAAGGTCACCTGGTGAAAGAGGTGGACGCCATGGGCGGTGCCATGGCGCTGGCCACCGACGAAGGCGGCATCCAGTTCCGCATCTTGAACAGCTCCAAAGGCCCTGCCGTGCGCGCCACGCGAGCCCAAGCCGACCGCGTGCTCTACAAGGCCGCGATCCGCCGGATGCTGGAGAACCAGCCCAACCTGTGGCTCTTTCAGCAGGCGGTGGACGACTTGATGGTCGAGGGCGACCGCGTGGTGGGCGCTGTGACGCAAGTGGGCATCCGCTTTCGCAGCCGCACCGTCGTGCTGACCGCCGGCACCTTTCTTGACGGCAAGATCCATGTGGGCCTGAACAACTACGCCGCCGGCCGCGCGGGTGATCCGCCCGCTGTCTCGCTCTCGGCCCGCCTGAAAGAGCTGAAGCTGCCGCAGGGCCGCCTGAAAACCGGCACGCCGCCGCGCCTGGATGGCCGCAGCATCGACTACAGCCAGTGCACCGAACAGCCCGGCGACGGCGTGCCCGGCGGCATGAACGCCGACCTGCCGGTGCCGGTGTTCAGCTTCATGGGCAACACGGCCATGCACCCGCAGCAGGTGCCGTGCTGGATCACCCACACCAACGAGCGCACGCACGACATCATCCGTAGCGGCTTTGACCGCAGCCCCATGTTCACCGGCAAGATCGAGGGCGTGGGCCCGCGCTACTGCCCGAGCGTGGAAGACAAGATCAACCGCTTTGCCGACAAGGACAGCCACCAGATCTTTCTGGAACCCGAGGGCCTGACCACGCACGAGGTCTACCCCAACGGCATCTCCACCAGCTTGCCGTTCGATATCCAGTACCAGCTGGTGCGCAGCATGAAGGGCCTGGAGAACGCGCACATCCTGCGCCCGGGCTATGCCATCGAATACGACTACTTCGACCCGCGCTCGCTCAAGAGCAGTTTCGAGACCAAACAAATCCAGGGTCTGTTCTTTGCGGGGCAGATCAACGGCACGACCGGCTACGAGGAAGCTGCGGCGCAAGGCATGTTCGCCGGCATCAACGCCGCGCTCCAGTGCCGGGGCGAGGGCGCCTGGTTGCCCGGGCGCGACGAAGCCTATTTGGGCGTGCTGGTGGATGACCTCATCACCCAGGGCGTGACCGAGCCCTACCGCATGTTCACCAGCCGGGCCGAGTTCCGCCTGCAGCTGCGCGAAGACAACGCCGATATGCGCCTGACCGAAGCCGGCCGCCGCATGGGACTGGTGGGCGACGCGCAGTGGGACGCCTTCTGCCGCAAGCGCGATGCGGTTTCACGTGAAACAGAACGGCTCAAAGCCACCTGGGTGAACCCGCGCAATTTGCCGTCGGTGGAGAGCGAGCGGGTGCTGGGCAAGTCCATCGAGCACGAGCACAACCTGTTTGACCTGTTGCGCCGGCCGGGCGTGCACTACGACGCCTTGATGGCCATGAACGACCACCAACACATGCACCCGGATGTTTCACGTGAAACCCTGGGCGATCTGCACGCCGTGGTGGTGGAGCAGGTGGAAATCGCCGCCAAGTACTCGGGCTACATCGACCGCCAGAAAAGCGAAGTGGAGCGCGCCTCCCACTACGAAGGCCTGAAGCTGCCGACCGACCTCGACTATTTGCAGGTAACAGCCTTGTCGTTTGAAGCGCGCCAGAAGCTGGCCAAGCACCGCCCTGAGACGCTGGGCCAGGCCTCGCGCATCTCGGGCATCACGCCGGCGAGCATCTCGCTGCTGCTCATCCATCTGAAGAAGGGCGGGTTCAAGGGCTTCGCCACCCTGGCGGTTGCGGCGGACGCCGAGGCATGAGCGACTTGAGGACCACCCTGCAGGCCGGCCTGCAGTCGCTCCAGCTCGCGCTCGACGCGCGCCAGGTCGACCTGCTGCTCGACTACCTGGGTCTGCTCCAGAAATGGAACAAGGTCTACAACCTCACGGCCGTGCGCGACCCCGCCGAGATGATGACCCACCACCTGCTGGACAGTCTGGCAGCGATCAAACCGCTGATTCAACAAGTGGGTGGTCGAGCGGTGAAGCTGCTCGACGTCGGCTCCGGCGGCGGCCTGCCCGGCGTGGTGATCGCCATCGCCTGCCCGCAGATCGATGTGACCTGTGTGGACACGGTGGCCAAGAAAGCCGCCTTTATCCAGCAGGCGGCGGCCACGCTGAAGCTGCCCAACCTGCGTGGGCTGCACGCCCGGGTCGAAAGCCTCAACGCCTTGTCGGGGCAGGGTTTTGACGTCGTGTGTTCGCGCGCCTTCGCTTCATTGGTGGACTTCACCAACTGGTCTCAGGCGGCGCTGAAACCCGATGGTGTCTGGATGGCCATGAAGGGGAAGCATCCCGGCGACGAACTGGCCACGCTGGCTTCCGAGGCGCCTTTGGTCGATGTGTTTCACGTGGAACAGCTTCAAGTGCCCGGCTTGGACGCCGAGCGATGCATCGTCTGGATGCGCCCAGGCCCGGTGGCTGTGGCCTGAGCAACACGGCGCACCGATGGCGCCCGTGACGCCAAAACCCTTCACGTAAACTCGACCCTCCACTTCCCGGGGGTTTCCATGTTCGGCATCGCAGATTACGGCGCATTCGCCGCCGCCATCGTCGTGTTCCTGCTCATTCCGGGGCCTGGCAACCTGGCGCTGGTCACCTCCACCAGCAAGGGTGGCATCCGCGGCGGCCTGGCCGCCACCTTCGGCGTGATTGCTGGTGATCAGGTGCTGATGTGGCTGGCGGTTGCCGGCGTGGCGGCCCTGCTGGCGGCTTACCCGGCGGCCTTCAGCGCGGTGCAGTGGCTGGGCGCCGCGTACCTCGCCTGGCTGGGCTTCAAGATGCTCATCGCCAAGCCGGGCGACGCGCCCATCCTCAACATCCGCCCGCGCCAGTACTTTCAGCAAGCCATCGTCATCACCTTGCTCAACCCCAAGGCCATCGTGTTCTACATGGCCTTTTTCCCGCTGTTCGTGGACCCGGCCCGCCACCAGGGACTGGTCACCTTCGGCGCCATGGCGGCCACCATTGCCGTGCTCACCTTCGCCTACGGCTTGGCGGTCACCTTGCTCACCCACTTTCTGGCCGAGCGCATGCGCGCCAACCCTGTCATTGGGCGTGCTCTGGAGAAGGTCGCCGGCGTCTTCCTCATTGGTTTCGGCATCAAGCTGGCCATCTCCAAGTAAGCACCCATGGCCAAAATCTTTTGCATCGCGAACCAGAAGGGCGGCGTCGGCAAGACCACCACCACCGTGAACCTGGCCGCCGGCCTGGCCAAGGTGGGCCAGCGTGTGTTGATGGTCGACCTCGATCCCCAGGGCAACGCCACCATGGGTTCGGGCGTGGACAAGCGCCAGATGGCGCTGTCGGTGTACGACGTGCTTTTGGAGTCTGCCTCGGTGGCCGAAGCTGCTGTGTACTCGGAGAAATGCGGCTACCACGTGCTCGGTGCCAACCGCGAACTGGCTGGCGCCGAGGTCGAACTGGTGGAGGTGGAGCGGCGAGAGAAACGCCTGAAGACCGCGCTGGCCGAGGTGGCCGACGCCTATGACTTCGTGCTGATCGATTGCCCGCCGTCGCTCAGCATGCTCACCCTCAATGGGCTGTGCGCGGCGCACGGCGTGATCGTGCCCATGCAGTGCGAGTACTTCGCGCTCGAAGGCCTGACCGATCTGGTCAACACCATCAAACAGGTGCACGCCAACCTGAACAAGGACCTGGCCATCATCGGCCTGCTGCGCGTCATGTTCGACCCGCGCATCACCTTGCAGCAGCAGGTGAGTGACCAGCTCAAGGCCCATTTCGGCGACAAGGTGTTCGACACCGTGATCCCGCGCAACGTGCGCCTGGCGGAGGCGCCGAGTTACGGCTTGCCGGGCGTGGTGTTCGACCCGGCCGCTCGCGGCAGCCAGGCCTTCGTCGCGTTCGCCAAGGAAATGGTCGATCGCATCGACAAACTCTGAAGCTTGTTTCACGTGAAACCTCACAACGTCCTCATCCTGCCCGGCTGGCAAAACAGCGGGGCCGAGCATTGGCAAAGCCGCTGGGAAGCGACCCACAGATACCGCCGCGTGGACCAGCACGACTGGATGCAGCCCCGCCGCGGCGACTGGATCGCCCGGCTGGAAGAGGTGCTGTTCACATGCGATGAGCCAGCGGTGCTGGTGGCCCACAGCCTGGGCTGCCTGCACACGGCGGCTTGGGCGGCCCACTCGCAGAACGCCGCGCGCGTGAAAGCGGCGCTGCTGGTGGCGCCGGGCGATGCCGAGCGCGAAGAAATGCGCCCGGTGTTGCCCAGCTGGTCGCCCATCGCCATGCAGCGCCTGCCGTTCCCCAGCGTGCTGGTGGGCAGCCGCAACGACCCTTATTGCACCTTTGAACGCGCCCAGGCCTTCGCCGCGGCCTGGGGCTCGCGTTTCGTCGACCTCGGCGAGGCCGGCCACATCAACGCCGAGTCCGCTCTGGGCGACTGGCCCGCCGGCCACGCGTTGCTCGCCAAACTCCTGAATCTCTGACACTCGAAAGACGACCCATGGTCACCAAAAAACCCAAGGGCCTCGGCCGCGGACTCGAAGCCCTGCTGGGCCCCAAGGTGGTGGACAGCGCGCCGGCCGATCCCGACAGCCTGCCTTCCAGCCTGCCGCTCACCGAGCTGGTGGCCGGCCAGTACCAGCCCCGCACCCACATGGACGAAGGCGCGCTGTACGAGCTGGCCGAGAGCATCAAGGCCCAGGGGGTGATGCAGCCGATCCTGGTGCGCCAGCTCGCCACTGGCCCGAACGCCGGCAAGTTTGAGATCATCGCGGGCGAACGCCGCTTCCGTGCGTCGAAGCTGGCAGGGCTGGACCGTGTGCCTGTGCTGGTGCGCGACGTGCCCGACGAGTCGGCTGCGGCCATGGCGCTCATCGAAAACATGCAGCGCGAAGACCTCAACCCGTTGGAAGAGGCCCAAGGCCTGCAACGGCTCGTGAAAGAGTTTGGGCTCACTCACGAACAGGCCGCACAGGCCGTGGGCCGCTCGCGCAGCGCCGCCAGCAACCTGCTGCGCTTGCTCCAGCTCGCCGAGCCGGTGCAGACCATGTTGATGGCGGGTGACCTGGACATGGGCCACGCGCGCGCGTTGCTGGCGCTGGACAAGGCCACCCAGATCACCGCGGGCAACCAGATCGCGGCCAAGAAGATGTCGGTTCGCGAGGCCGAGAGCCTGGTGAAGAAACTCGGGGCCGAGTTTGCGCTGTCGCCGCAGAAGCTCAAAAAAGACAAATCGCGAGATATCCGCCGGGTGGAAGAAGAGCTGTCCGATCTGTTGATGGCCGAGGTCGAGGTGCGCGTGAAAAAGCGCCTCAAGCGCCACGGCCGCATTGAAGAGATGGGCGAGATTGCCATCCAGTTCGGCTCGCTGGACGCCCTCAACGGCCTGATCGACAAGCTGCGCGGCGGCCATTGAGCGGGGCGGGCGCTGCCCGCCCGTTGCCTCAGGCGGCGTCCTTGATCACCTGGCTGGGGCCGTTGGTGCGAACCGACTCCACCCCGGCACGCCGGGCGGCCGCCGTGGTGTACATCTGGCTCGTGCCGATGATCTGGTGGTTGGGTGCCTTGAGGTTGAAATAGAACCGGCCGTCCGAAGCATCGTTGTGGGTGTAGTTCGCTTCGTCGGGGCTGTTCTTCTGGACCGACGCAATGCCGTTGTGGGCACCGGCGCGCGTTTCGTAGAGCTCGCTGCGAAGAACCACTTCACCGTTCGCCGCCTTCAGGACGAAGGAAAAGTCGCCCTTGTCGTTCATACCCAATTCGTACCAGCCTGCCATGTTGGACCTCCAAGATCTGTTGAAAAGAGAGGTCTATGGTACTCATGGGAGCGCCGGTTTGCGGGCTTGAACGCCGCAGGCTCGGCACCGCAGGCGGTGTCTGATCACATCGGGAAAATCTTGCCCGGATTCATGATGTTGTCCGGGTCGAGTGCGCGTTTGATCGTGCGCATCATGTCCACCGCGCCGCTGCCGGCCTCGGTGAGCAGGAAGTCCATCTTGTGCAGGCCCACGCCGTGTTCGCCGGTGCAGGTGCCTTCCAGATTGAGCGCCCGCGTCACCAGCTTGTGATTGAGCTCTTCGGCCAGCGCGTGTTCCTCGGGCTTGGTCGGGTCGATCAAATAGCCGAAATGGAAGTTGCCGTCGCCCACGTGGCCGACCAGGAAGTAGGGCAGACCGGCTGCGTCGGCCTCGGTCACCGAGTCGAGCAGGCAGTCCGCCAGGCGGCTGATGGGCACGCAGGTGTCGGTGCTGATCGCGCGGCAGCCCGGCTTGCTCTGGATGGCGGCAAAGTAGGCGTTGTGCCGCGCGGTCCACAGGCGGGTGCGCTCCTCGGGCGTGTCCGCCCACTCGAAGGCCTGGCCACCAAAGTCGGCCGCGATCTCCTGCACCGTCTCGGCCTGTTCTTTCACGCTCGCGGGCGAGCCGTGGAACTCCATGAGCAACATGTTTTCTTCGCGCAGACCCAGCTTGCTGTGCGCGTTGACCATGCGAACCGTGTTGTGGTCGATCAGTTCGCATCGCGCGATCGGCACGCCGAGCTGGATCACCTGGATCACCGTGCGGATCGCGGCCTCGATGGTGGGGAACGAGCAGGTGGCCGCCGAGATGGCTTCGGGCAAGGGATAGAGCTTGAGCGTGACCTCGGTGATCACGCCCAGCGTGCCCTCGCTGCCCACCATCAGGCGTGTGAGGTCGTAGCCGGCCGAAGACTTCTTGGCGCGCGTGCCGGTGCGGATCACTTCGCCGTGGGCCGTGACCACTTCGAGTGCCAGCACGTTCTCGCGCATGGTGCCGTAGCGCACCGCGTTGGTACCGCTGGCGCGCGTGGCGCTCATGCCGCCAATGGACGCATCGGCGCCCGGGTCGATCGGAAAGAACAGCCCCTCGCTCTTCACCGCTTCGTTGACCGCCTTGCGTGTCACGCCGGGCTGCACCGCCACGGTGAGGTCTTCGGCGTTGATGGCCAGCACGCTGTTCATGCGGCTCACGTCGATGCTGATGCCGCCTTGCACGGCGAGCAGGTGTCCTTCGAGCGAAGAGCCCACGCCGAAGGGAATCACCGGCACCCGGTGCGCTGCGGCCAGCTTCACCGCGTCGGCCACATCCTGCGTGCTCTGTGCGAAGACCACCGCTGCTGGCGGCGGCACTTCGTACACCGATTCGTCGCGGCCGTGCTGCTCGCGCACCACGAGGGCGGTGGAACACTGGGCGCCAAAACGCGCCTGCAGCGAGGCGATCAACTCGGGTGGCACCACGCGCTGGTTCACTTGCGGCGCGAGGTGGCTGTGGGCGGTGGTGGCGTTCATGGGCTGGTCTCCGGCGCTGTTGTGTCAGCCGGTCAGTTTAAGCCCCGAACCCCGGGCGCGGTGGTCTGCGGGCGGCTGCTCAGCTGCGGGCTTTCCCGGCTTGCAGCAACACGGGGGTGGGGCGGTTGACCGGGTTGTGACCGGGGGACGTGGTGTTGCCGGAGGTGCCGGTGAGGCTGGTGGTCTGGCCGGTGACGCGTGCGGCATGGGCCGGTGGCACGCTGGCCAGGCCGGCCAGGCCCAGGGTGCAGGCCGCGATCAGTTGCACGCTGCGGGCTTCGAAGTCGGCGAGTCGTTGTCGGCGTTGCGGCATGGGTGTCTCCTGAGAGTGGAACAGGTGGCCATTAGCGCCTGCATCCGTGCCCAAGGCCAGCGTTCTTGCCTCACGTTGCCGCACTCACATTGTCCTTGCCTCAGACACATTTCCCTTCACCCCGTTACGACGGGTTCAAAGTTGCACAATCCGTGATCCCCTCATCGCAAGGACCTCCCATGGGCAACCGACTCACCCAGATCGCCACCCGCACCGGCGACGCCGGCACCACCGGCCTGGGCGACAACACCCGCGTCTCCAAGAACAGCCTGCGCGTGCACGCCATGGGCGATGTCGACGAGCTCAACTCGAACATCGGCCTGCTGCTCTGCGAAGACATGGCCACCGATGTGCGCAGCGTGCTGGTGGAGATTCAGCACCAGCTCTTCAACCTGGGCGGCGAGCTCTCCATTCCCGGCTATGAGCTGCTCAAGCCGGAGGCTGTGCTGGCCCTTGACGAAGCCCTGGCCACCTACAACGAAGCCTTGCCGCGCCTGCAGGAGTTCATCCTGCCCGCGGGCTCCCGCGCGGCCAGCCAGGCCCACGTGTGCCGCACCGTGGCCCGCCGCGCCGAACGTGCCGTGGTGGCACTGGGCAATGAAGAGGCCCTGAAAGACACACCGCGCCAGTACCTCAACCGCCTGAGCGATCTCATGTTCGTGCTCGCCCGCGTGCTCAACCGCATGAACGGCGGTGACGACGTGTACTGGAAAAGCGAGCGCATGGCCAAAGGCTCGGCCGAATGAAAGCCGCGCTGTTCACCGCGGCCTGCCTGGCCGCTGCGGCACCTTTCGCCATGGCGCAAAACAAGCCTTCGACCAAGCCCGCCGCACCGGCCACCCAAGTGACCCTGGTCTGCGAAGCGGTCTACATGCCGGCGCGCACCACCTGGACGCGCACGGTGGGCATCACCTACGACAAGAAGCGCGTGCGTGCGGTGCACATCGACGGCGTCCCGGTCTACACCTTTGCCATCCAGGAAACGGTGATCCTCACGGCGGTGGACAACGAGCGCATCCAGATCGACACCGCAGCCCAGTCGTGGAGCAGCGATTTCCGTGGGCAGGCGACTGCGCAGGGGCGTTGCGAGCGTATCTGAAGCGTTGCCGGCGCGGTCTTGCGCGCCACTCAGCCGATCCATCGGCCCGGATTTGACCTTGCTGCGAGGCGGGTTGATCGCCTTTCGGCGTGCCGCCGGTCGTTTCGGTGGAATGGGGTTCGCAGGCGTGCTCTATGTGCCATCTTGCCCCATGCACAGTGCGGTGGAGCAGCGCTTGCAAGCACGCCGTGCGCAGGGCCCCCAATGCCCGATCGATGGTGATGTCGATCAAGATGTCACGTTTTCTTTCCGCCGAGGCTTGCGCCGGGGTGTGTTCGTCGGCATAGTGAGTTCAAGACATCCCCGTGGCCGTCGGGAGGTCTTGCCCCAGGCGGCTTGTCTCAACCCGGAGCATATGGAGGCTCTTTTATGAACCTGACGATCAGCGGTCACCACCTTGAGGTCACACCCGCCTTGCGCGGCTACGTCACCAGCAAACTTGAACGCATATCCCGACACTTCGACCAGGTGGTCGACATGAAGGTGCTGCTGACGGTGGACAACCTGAAGGAGAAAGACCTGCGGCAGAAGGCGGAGTGCAACATCCACGTCAAGGGGCGTGATCTGTTTGCTGAAAGCGCTCATGCCGATCTGTACGCCGCCGTTGACGAACTGGCCGACAAGCTGGACCGGCAAGTTTTGCGTTACAAGGACAAGACGCAAGACCACCACCACGACTCGGTCAAGCGATTGATGTGATGGATGTCACGGGCTGCGGCCCGTGAGGGAAAACCCGATGCTGCGCTGCAGCAGGCCGCTTGGAATGTCAAGCGGCTTTTTTGTGCCCCCAGTCTAGCCAACAGCGCTCAACTGGTCATAATTTGCGCTCCAAGAGGGCTCACATGAACCGACTATCCGCCATATTGCCCGCTGCGCAAGTGCTCGTCAGCGTTGACGCCACCAGCAAGAAACGCGCTTTCGAAGAAGCGGGTCTGCTTTTCGAGACCCTTCACGGACTCAACCGGGCGCTCATCACCGACAGCCTGTTTGCCCGCGAACGCCTGGGTTCCACCGGCCTCGGTCATGGCGTGGCGATTCCCCATGGTCGCATCAAAGGACTGAAGCAGCCACTGGCTGCCGTGTTCCAGCTCGCCAGCCCCATCGGTTTTGACGCGCCCGACGAACTGCCGGTGCAGCTGATGATCTTTTTGCTGGTGCCCGAAGCGGCCACGCAGAAGCACCTGGAAATCCTGTCGGAGATCGCCGAGCTGCTGAGCGACAGCGCCCTGCGCGAACAGATGAAGACCTCGGCAGACGCGATCGCATTGCACAAACAGATCACGTCCTGGCAGTCGGCCCACGCGGCTGCCTGAAACGTTGAGCTCCCACGCTCCACCGTTGCACGGGTTGCTGCCCCCCGAGGGGGCTGACCATCCTTGGGGCGGCCTGGCGGCCGGTCACTTGCTTTGAAACCCACCGTCGTCAGCGCCGATGTTCTTTTTGAGGACCATCGGGACGCCCTGAAGTGGCAGTGGATCGCCGGGCTCGGTGCTTCCGAGCGGCGGTTTGACGAGGTGGCCATCCGGGCAGCGCGTTCGGGCGCCGATCTCGTCGGTTACCTCAACTACATCCACCCATATCGGGTGCAGGTGTTCGGCGAACGTGAAGTCGCCTACCTCACCAGCTCGAACGAAGAAGACAACAAACGCCGCGTGGCGCGCATCGTCACGCTGGAGCCCCCGGTGCTGGTGGTGGCCGATGGCCAGACCGCGCCGGACGCGCTCACCGCCATGTGCGAGCGGGCGCAGATCCCGATGTTTTCCACGCACGAGTCGGCGGCTTTCGTCATCGACGTGCTGCGCGCCTATCTTTCGCGCCATTTCGCCGACCGCGCCTCCATGCATGGCGTGTTCATGGACATCCTGGGCATGGGCGTGATGATCACCGGCGAGTCGGGCCTGGGCAAAAGCGAACTCGGGCTGGAACTGATCTCGCGCGGCCATGGTCTCGTGGCCGACGATGCGGTCGACCTCTACCGCATCAACCAGACCAGCATCGAAGGCCGTTGCCCTGAGCTGTTGCAGAACCTGCTGGAGGTGCGCGGCATCGGCCTGCTCGACATCAAGGCCATCTTTGGCGAGACGGCGGTGCGTCGCAAGATGCGCCTCTCGCTCATCGTGCACCTGGTGCGCCGCGAGACGCTCGAGCGCGACTACGAGCGCATGCCCCACGAACCGCTGTACCAGGACGTGCTCGGCGTGCCGGTGCGCAAGGCGGTCATTCAGGTGGTGGCGGGGCGCAACATCGCCGTGCTCGTGGAAGCGGCCGTGCGCAACACCATCCTGCAGCTGCGCGGCATCGACACCTACCAGGAGTTCGTCTCACGCCACCGCGCGGCCATGTCGCGCGGCGAGTGAGCGCTTCAGGCCCTGTGTGAGTGGCCCTTGTGCGGGCAGTCGGTCTTGGTGCAGTTGGCGTAGAGCGAGAGCGCGTGTTCCTGGAGCACGAAGCCCCGCGTCTTGGCCACCATCTGCTGGCGCTTTTCGATTTCCGCGTCAAAGAACTCTTCCACGCGTCCGCAGTCCAGGCACACCAGATGGTCGTGGTGCTGGCCCTCGTTGAGCTCATACACCGCCTTGCCCGATTCGAAATTGCTGCGCGTGAGCAGCCCGGCTTGCTCAAACTGCATGAGCACGCGGTAGACCGTGGCCAGACCGATGTCGGAACGTTCTTCGAGCAACACGCGGAACACGTCTTCGGCCGTCATGTGACGCTGCTTGGCGTTCTGAAACACCTCCAGAATCTTCAGCCGGGGCAGCGTGGCTTTCAATCCCGTGTTCTTGAGTTCTTCGATGTTGGTCATGGCAGTGCGCGCAGTGCGTTGATTCGGGCGATCGGGATCTTTGCGGTGCCCTCAAGCCCCAAGACTACAATGAAAGGATCATATCGTCAGCGTCTGGCGCACGCTGCATTTCTGCCCCGGCAACGCCTGTGCGCGCGCCCCATCCACGGTCCGATCCCATGCTCCACCACTCACCCGATTGCGCTTCTCCGACGCCGCAGGGTCGGCGCCTCCGCCGCCCGGTTGCCTTGTTCTGTGCCGTTGCTTC
Organism: Polaromonas sp.; assembly: GCA_013823505.1. The sequence continues at coordinate 68,984 of PNMH01000006.1, forward strand.
GCTGGTCGCGCTGTCGGCGTGTTCCAGTGTCACCAGCCGGCTGCCGGGCATCACCAGCGTCGTCACGCCCTACAAGATCGACATCCTGCAGGGCAACGTGGTCACGCGCGAGCAGGCCGCTGCGTTGAAAGCGGGCATGAGCCGCGATCAGGTGCGCGACATCCTGGGCTCGCCCTTGCTGGCCAGCGTGTTTCATGCCGATCGCTGGGACTACGTGTTCACCTTCCGCCGCCAGGGCCAGACGCCCCAGCAGCGCCGCCTGACCGCGTTCTTCAAGGCCGATGTGCTCGAGAAGTTTGAAGCCGACGAACTGCCGAGCGAAGCCGAGTTTGTGGCCTCGCTCGACGCTGGCCGCAAGTTCGGCAAGGTGCCGCCGCTGCAGGCCACCGAAGCCCAGCTCAAGGCGTTTGACGAGCGCAACAAGACCACTGCACCGGTTGAACCGGCTGCGCCCGTGGCCGCTCCCGCCACCAGCTATCCACCCCTGGAGACGCCGGGGACCACCCGATGAGCAGCGGAGCAGGCTTGCACCGGGTGTGCGTGGCGGGCGCCAGCGGCCGCATGGGCCAGATGCTGGTGGAGGCCGTGCGCGGCAGCGGCGACTGCCAGCTCACCGGCGCGCTCGACATTGACGGGAGCCCCATGCTGGGCCAGGACGCCGCCGGCTTTGCCGGGCAGGCCAGCGGCGTGCTCATCACCGCCGACCTTGCCCAGGGCCTGCGCGGCTCCCAGGCACTGATCGATTTCACCCGCCCCGAAGGCACGCTGGCGCACCTGCGCGAATGCGTAAAGCACGGCGTGAATGCGGTCATCGGCACCACCGGTTTCAGTGACGCACAAAAAGCCGAGATCGCCGAGGCTGCGAAGTCGATCGCCATCGTGATGGCGCCCAACATGAGCGTGGGCGTGAACGTCACGCTCAAGCTGCTGGAGATGGCGGCCAAGGCCTTGGCCACCGGTTACGACATCGAGATCATCGAAGCGCACCACCGCCACAAGGTGGATGCGCCCAGCGGCACCGCGCTCAAGATGGGTGAGGTGATCGCGGACGCACTGGGCCGGGACCTGAAGGACTGCGCGGTGTACGCGCGCGAAGGCGTGACAGGCGAGCGCGACCCGTCTTCCATCGGTTTCGCCACCATCCGCGGTGGCGACATCGTGGGTGACCACACCGTGCTGTTCGCCGGCACTGGCGAGCGCATCGAGATCACGCACAAGTCGAGCAGCCGCGTGACCTACGCCCAGGGCAGCCTGCGCGCGGTGCGCTTCCTGGCGGGCAAGCCGGCCGGGCTGTACGACATGTTCGACGTGCTCAACCTGAAATGATCGAGGGCGCAGGCCAGGGTCTTGTGCAGACGCTGGCGCAGGCCGACGCGCTCGGCCGCGCGGTGGCGCTGTTGCTGCTGGCCATGTCGGTGGCGAGCTGGGTGGTGATTCTCTGGAAGGGCTGGTTGCTGCGCCGCGCCGCGCGCGACCTGCAGTTGAGCACCGCCGCGTTCTGGCAAGCCGCCGATCTGGACGACGCCCAGCGGCGCTTGGGCACCTTCGATGCGCAGCAACTCGTTTCGCCGCTGCTGCAGGCAGCCCTGGGGTTGAACTCCACCGCGCCCCACACCCTGGCCGCCGCCGGAGACCGGTCACAGCAACTCACCCGCGTGCTGCGCGATGCCCTGCACCGCGTGCTGCACCGCTTGCAGTACGGCCAAGTGCTGCTGGCCACCGTCGGTTCCACCGCGCCTTTTGTGGGGCTGCTGGGCACGGTCTGGGGCATCTACAACGCGCTCACCGGCATCGGGCTCGATGGCGGGTTCCGGATCGAGCAGGTCTCGGGACCGGTGGGTGAGGCGCTGGTCATGACGGCCGCCGGCCTGGTGGTGGCCATTCCTGCCGTGCTCGCTTACAACGTGCTGGGTCGCCAGATTGCGCGCATCGAGGCCGACCTCGAAGGTTTTGCGCGCGATCTGCGCGAGCTTCTGATACACAGGTCATGAGCTTCGGCAGGCTTGAAAAGCCCACCGGCCACAAACCCATGAGCGAGATCAACGTCACGCCCTTGGTGGACGTGATGCTGGTGCTGCTGGTGATCTTCATCATCGCCGCGCCCTTCATGGCCGACCGGATGGCGCTGGAGTTGCCCAAGGCCGAGTTGCCGAAGGCGGCCACGCCTGCACAGCCCGGGCCCTTCGTGTCGCTGTCGGTCGATGGCCAAGGGCGCATGCAGTGGGACGGCCAGGCTGTGGACGACACGTCGTTGCGCCAGCGCCTGATTGAAGCCGCCCAGCGCGACCCGACCACCGAGGTGCAGCTGCGCGCCGACGCCAACGTGCCCTATGGCCGCGTGGTGTCGCTGATCGGCATGGCGCAATCGGCCGGACTCTCGCGCATCGGTTTCGTGGCCGACGCCGCAGCCCCGCGCTGAATCGCCGCGCCCCCGGCTGGCGCGCGGCCCAAGGCCTAAAATCCGGCATCTCCCCGCGCCACCGCGCGCAGCCTCTCCCCTCACCGTCGCCGGCTGGTCCGGACCCTGGTTCATGCAAGACAAATACGCCCACAAGGAAGTTGAGCGCGCCGCGCACGCCCACTGGAACGCTACCGACGCTTACCGCGTGACGGAAGACGCGGGCAAGCCGAAGTTCTACGCCTGCTCCATGCTGCCCTACCCCAGCGGCAAGCTGCACATGGGCCACGTGCGCAACTACACCATCAACGACATGCTCGCGCGCCACCTGCGCATGAAGGGCTTCAACGTGCTCATGCCCATGGGCTGGGACGCGTTCGGCTTGCCGGCAGAAAACGCAGCGCTCAAGAACGGTGTGCCACCGGCGAAGTGGACGTACGAGAACATCGCCTACATGAAGCAGCAGATGCAGGCCATGGGCCTGGCGATCGACTGGTCGCGCGAAGTGGCCACCTGCGATCCGAGCTACTACCAATGGAACCAGTGGTTGTTCCTGAAGATGCTGGAAAAGGGCGTCGCCTACCGCAAGACGCAGGTCGTCAACTGGGACCCGGTGGACATGACCGTGCTGGCGAACGAGCAGGTGATCGACGGCAAGGGCTGGCGCACCGGTGCGGTGGTCGAGAAGCGCGAGATCCCGGGCTACTACCTCAACATCACTTCGTACGCCGAGGAGCTGCTCGACCACGTGCAGATCGGCAACCCCAAGGCCACGCTCAACGGCTGGCCCGACAAGGTGCGGCTGATGCAGGAGAACTGGATCGGCAAGAGCGAGGGCGTTCGCTTCGCCTTTCCCCATGACATCAAGGACGCGAGTGGCGCCTTGATCGGCGACGGGAAGATGCACGTGTTCACGACGCGCGCCGACACCATCATGGGCGTGACCTTCTGCGCCGTGGCGCCCGAGCACCCGCTGGCCGCGCACGCCGCCGCCAACAACCCGGCGCTGGCCGCGTTCATCGAAGAGTGCAAGACCGGCGGCACCACCGAAGCCGAGCTCGCCACGCAGGAGAAGAAGGGCATGGCCACCGGCCTGACCGTGACTCACCCGCTGACCGGCGAGGCCGTGGCCGTGTGGGTGGGCAACTACGTGCTGATGAGCTACGGCGACGGCGCGGTCATGGGTGTGCCCGCGCACGACGAGCGCGACTTCGCGTTCGCGAAGAAATACAACCTGAAGATCCAGCAAGTGGTGGCGGTGGAAGGCGAGACCTTCAGCCTGGACGCCTGGGCCGACTGGTACGGCGACAAGCAGCGCGCCACGTGCGTGAACTCCGGTGCCTTCGACGGCCTGCCGTACAAGGCCGCGGTGGACGCCGTGGCCGCCCAACTCGCGGCCAAGGGCCTGGGCGAGAAGAAAACCACCTGGCGTTTGCGCGACTGGGGCGTGAGCCGCCAGCGCTACTGGGGCACGCCCATCCCGATCATTCATTGCGCCGAACACGGTGCGGTGCCGGTGCCCGAGAAAGACCTGCCGGTGGTGCTGCCGCAGGACTGCATCCCCGACGGCTCGGGCAACCCGTTGCACAAGCACGAAGGCTTTCACGCCGGCGTGGTGTGCCCGGTGTGCGGAAAGCCCGCGCGCCGCGAGACCGACACCATGGACACCTTCGTGGATTCGTCGTGGTACTTCATGCGCTACTGCGACCCGAAGAACACCGAACAGATGGTGGCCGGCGGCGCCGACTACTGGATGCCGATGGACCAGTACATCGGTGGCATCGAACACGCCATCCTCCACCTGCTCTACGCCCGCTTCTGGACCAAGGTCATGCGCGACATGGGCCTGGTGAAGGTGGACGAACCCTTCACCCACCTGCTCACGCAAGGCATGGTGCTCAACCACCTCTACAGCCGGCGCACCGAGAAAGGCGGCAAGGACTACTTCTGGCCGCACGACGTCGAAAACGTGCTGGATGAGACCGGCAAGGTCGTGGGCGCGAAGCTCAAGAACCCGGCCACCAGCGGCGACGGCCTGCTGCCCGTGGGTACGCCCATCGACTACGAGGGCGTGGGCACCATGTCCAAGTCAAAGAACAACGGCGTCGATCCGCAAGACCTGATCGAGAGGTACGGCGCCGACACCGCGCGGCTCTACACCATGTTCACCGCGCCGCCCGAGGCCACGCTGGAGTGGAACGACGCGGCGGTGGAGGGCAGCTACCGTTTCCTGCGCCGTGTGTGGGCCTTCGGCCTGAAGCTCTCGACCACCAGCGGCCTGGGCGCCCTCGCGGGCGGTGTTTCGAAGCAGGCGCTCTCCAAAGGCGCGAAGGCGCTGCGGCTGGAGATGCACACCGTGCTCAAGCAGGTGGACTACGACTACCAGCGCATGCAGTACAACACCGTGGTCTCAGGGGCCATGAAGATGCTCAACGCCCTGGAAGACTTCAAGCCAGACGGCTCGGCCGGCGACAACGCCGCGCTGGCCGAGAGCTTCGGCATCCTGCTGCGCTGCATTTACCCGGCCACGCCGCACATCGCGCACACGCTGTGGACCGAGCTGGGGTACACCGGCGAACTGCTCGACGCGGCCTGGCCCCAGCCCGACGAGGCCGCCTTGCAGCGCGACGAGATCGAACTCGTGCTGCAGATCAACGGCAAGCTGCGCGGCAGCCTGCTGGTGCCGGCGAACGCCGACAAGGCCGCCATCGAAGCGGCGGCGCTGGCCCACGAGGCCTTCGTCAAGCAGGCCGCTGGTGCTGCGCCGAAAAAAGTGGTGGTCGTGCCCGGCCGCCTGGTCAACGTGGTGATCTGAAAGCCCCTGCATGACGAACCAACGCCCCTCGATCTCCAGCCGCCGCGCCTGGCTGCAACTCGCCCTGGGCGCGACCGCGCTGGGTCTGTCGGGCTGTGGTTTTGCACTGCGCAAGGCGCCCACCTTCGCGTTCGACACGCTGCGCCTGCAAGGCATGGAAGGCACGCAGGTGAGCCGCGAGCTGCGCGACGCGCTGCAGGCCAACGGCATCCGTGTGCTGACCTCCACCACACCCGCCACCGGGCCCGGCGCACAGACGGGGCAGGCCATCCTCACGGTGCTCACCGACCAGCGCGAGCGGGTGGTGGTGGGTCAGACCGCAGCGGGCCAGGTGCGTGAACTGCAGCTCCGCACGCGTTTCGTGTTCCGCCTGCGCACGCCCACCGACAAGATCCTGATCGACGATGTGGAGCTGCTGCTGGAGCGCGACATCAGCTTCAACGAAACGCAGGTGCTGGCCAAGGACGCCGAAGAACAACTGCTCTACCGCGACATGCGCAGCGACATCGTGCAGCAGGTGGTGCGGCGTCTGGCGGCGGTGAAGTCGCTCTGAGCCCAACCTCAAGCGCCCCATGCAGATCGCAGCCAACCAACTCGCCGCCCAGCTGCAACGCGGCCTCAAGAGCCTCTACACGCTGCACGGCGACGAGCCGCTGCTGATCCAGGAAGCGGCCGACGCGATCCGTTCGGTGGCGCGTGAGCAGGGCTGTGGCGAGCGTACGGTGCACACCGTCGCAGGTGCGCATTTCGACTGGGGCGAGGTGCTGGCCAGCGGCGGCTCCATGAGCCTGTTTTCCGACAAGCAACTGATCGAGATCCGCATCCCCTCGGGCAAGCCCGGCAAGGACGGCTCGCAAGCGCTGCAGCAGATCGCGCAGAGCGCCGAGAACAACGACAGCACGGTGACGGTGGTGATCCTGCCGCGGCTGGACATGGCCACGCAGAAGGGCGCCTGGTTCGCCGCGCTCGACAGCTTCGGCACCGTGGTGCGCGTGGAGGCTGTCGACCGCAAGGCCTTGCCACAGTGGATTGCACAGCGCCTGCAGACGCAGGGCCAGCGCGTGGTGGCGGGCGACGAGGGCCAACGCACGTTGCAGTTTTTTGCCGACCGCGTGGAGGGCAACCTGCTCGCCGCGCACCAGGAGATCCAGAAGCTCGCGCTGCTGCACCCGGTGGGTGAGCTGTCGCTCGAGCAGGTGGAGTCGGCCGTGCTGAATGTGGCGCGTTACGACGCGTTCAAGCTCGCCGAGGCGGTGCTGGGCGGGCAGGGCGTGCGTGTGCAACGCATGCTCGATGGGCTGCAGGCCGAGGGCGAAGCGCCGGTGCTGGTGCACTGGGCGCTGTCTGAAGACATTCGCACGCTGCACCGGGTGCGCACCGCGCTGGACGCCGGTCGCCCCTTGCCCATGGCGTTGCGCGAGAACCGGGTGTGGGGCGTGAAAGAGAAGCTCATGGAGCGTGCGCTGCCGCTGCTCTCCATGGCCACCCTCACGAAATGGCTGGACGATGCGCACACCGTGGACGGCATCGTCAAGGGCCTCAAGTCACCGGGTTGGCCAGCCGATCCCTGGCAGGCCTTGCAGCAGATGGCGATGAAAGTGACGCTGGGCTGCAGCCTGCGTTGAGGGCTCAGGCGCGCTGCTGGGCCGCCTCCCGAAAGTCGCTCGGCGACACGCCCGTGTGCTCACGAAACACCCGGCTGAAATGCGCCGTGTTGTTGAAGCCCCAGGAGAAAGCGATGTCGGTGATGGTGCGCTGCGCGCCACCGGTCTGGCGCAGCTCGCGCATGCAGGCCTGGATGCGCTGGCGCTGGATGTAGTGGGCAGGCGTGTCCTCTTCCGCGCTGAAGGCGTTGTGCAGGTGCCGCTTGCTGCAGTTGAGTGCTTGCGCGATGTGGTCCAGCGTGAGTGAGGGGTCGCGCAGGTGTTGGCCGATGTGTTCGCGGATGCGGTCGCGGAAGGCTTCGAGTTGCGTGACGCTGCTCTCGCGCCCGGCGAGTTCCTGCAAGGACAGGCGCACCAACTCCACGATGAGTTCACCCGCGCCGCGCGCCGCCGTCTCGCTCATCTGCGGCAGCTCCTGGTAGGTGCTGCGCATGGTTTCCAGCGCCACGCGCGCGATGCCGCTCACGCCGCCCACGTGCCGCGCCATCAGCGGCTCCAGCTTCAGGCCCCGCTCGGTGAGCTGTTCCTTGGGCAGCATCACGATCAGGTGTTCCACGCGTTCGGGGTTGGCGATTTCGTAGCTGCCGGTGGTGTCGTAGATGGCCCAGCCGCCGGGCCGCACCCAGGCTTCGCGGCCCTGCTGTTGCACTGCCGCGCTGCCTTGCCAGGGCGCCACGATCTTGAGGTAGGCCCGGTCGTTGGCGCGCGCGAGCTGCGGGCTTTTGAGCACGCGGTGGCGGTTGGCCTCCAGCTTGGTGAGCACCACGTCGCCCGCGGCGGACGCGCTCATGTGTCCGTCAAAGTGGGTGTCGCCGTAAAGGTCGGACTCCAGCCCGCCAAAGTGCGTCCATACCCAGTCGCGCCAAATGGCTGCGCGCTCAATCGGCGCAACGCTGTCGGTGCTCATCACGGAGGCAACGGCCATGGGGGTCTCCGGGGGGTGGATCAGGAGGGCAAATTATCGGCCGCGCTGCCCATCCCCGTGGCCCGCCCGGTCAAGGGTTTTCCCGGGGCGTCATGCACGTTCCGTCAAGCAGGTAGTGCACCCACAGCACAGCGCCCGGTGATGGTCGTGCCTACCATTCGGCTCTCAGCCAACCCATACCCGCAGGAGACACAACATGGTTCAAGCCAAACGCCGTCTGGTCATCAAGAGCGCCGCCGCCGCGGTTGGCGCCATGTCGTTCGCACCCGGGCTCATGGCGCAGTCCGCGCCGGTGCGCATCGGGTATTCGATGTCGCGCACCGGCCCCTGGACGGGTGGCGCGCAGGTGAGCCAGGAGCCCAACTATTTGCTCTGGGCCGAGCAGCAGAATGCCGCGGGCGGCCTGGATGTGAAAGGTGTGAAGCGCCAGATCGAACTCATCAGCAGCGACGACCGCAGCGACACCGAGACCGTGGTGCGCACCTACGAAAAACTCATGGGCAGCGACAAGGTGGACCTGGTGCTGCCGCCCTGGGGCTCCAACGCCAACTTCGCCGTTGCGCCGCTGGCCAACCGTTTCCAGTACCCGTTTCTTGCACCCACCGCGCTCTCGCGCCGCCTGGTCGAGATGCGCCTGCCGTATTTCTTCTTGCTGCTGCAGCAGCCCGCGCCCATGACCAACGCGCTGGTGGACATGCTCAAGGCCAACGGTGTGAAGACCGTGGCGCTGATCTACGTGGACGACCTGTTCGGTCTGGAGAACTTCGCGGCTTTCAAGGTCGCGCTGCAGGGCAGCGGCATCACGCTGGTGGAAGACAAGAGCTACCCCGGCGGTGTGAAAGACCTCTCGCCCGTGCTGCGCTCCATGAAGGACAAGAACCCGGACGCGTTCGTGGGCTTCACCTACCCGCCCGACACGATTCTGGCCAGCCGCCAAGCCAAGGAGGTGGGCTTCAACCCGAAGTTTTTCTACGCTTCGGTGGGCACTGCTTTCCAGCTCTACCGCAACGTGATGACCCCCGCGGGCGCCGAAGGTGTGCTGGGCATGGGCTCGTGGAACGGCAAGACCAGCCCGGGCGCCAAGGCCTATTTCGACGCGCACACCAAGAAGTTCGCCGGCAAGGAACCCGACCGTTGGGCCAGCGGCGCCTGCTGGTCGGGTCTGGAAATCCTCACCAACGCGGTGAAGGCCCAGGGCCTGGACCGCAAGGCCATTCGCGACTACGTGGCCAACACCACGCACAAGACCATCCTCGGCGACATCAAGTTCAACGGCAGCGAAAACGTGGGCACACCGGGGACCGTGGGTCAGTGGCAGAACGGGGAGTTCGAGGTGGTGTGGCCGAAGTCGGTGGCCACGGCTGCCTTGAACCCCAACAAGCCGGCCTGGAAGTGATGTGACCCACCCCCGCGCCGCGCCTGCGGCGCGTCCCCCCCTCCGGGGGGCAATGCCTGCGGGCCGGCGGAGCCGGACCCGCGGCATTCTTGGCTGAAACCCTTCGCTCCGGAAACATCCCTCGGTCTCCCCCACATGTCCTTCTCCGCCTGGCTCGAACTCCTCGCCTCCGGCCTCATCACCGGGGGCATCTACGCGCTCGTCGCGCTCGGGCTGAACCTGCAGTACGGACTGATGCGCATCCTCAACATCGCGCACGGCGAATTCCTCATGGTGGGGGCTTACCTCACCTGGATGGCGCAGACCTCGCTGGGCCTGAACCCGCTGTTCATGGTGCCGGTGTCGTTCACCATGCTGTTCGCGCTGGGCTGGGTGATCCACCGCCTGTGTTTCCGCCGCCTCACCGCCACCTCGCCCAATCTCGACATTTTTGAAGCGCGCGGTCTCATGGTGGCCTTCGGTCTCATGTTCCTGGTGCAGAACTTTGCGTCGTGGATGTGGGGCGGCGACCTGCGCGGCTACGACTTCCTCACCGAGCCGGTGCAGATTCCGCTGCCCGATGGCACGGCGCAGTTCGCCGGCAACAAGCTGCTGGTGTTTGCGCTGGCCCTGCTGTTTTCGGGTGCGCTCATCGTGCTCATGCGCACCACGCTGCTGGGCAAGGGCGTGCGCGCGCTCATGCAGTCGCCCACCGGCGCGCAGCTCATGGGCATCAACACGCAGCGCCTGCACCCGCTCATGTTCGGCATCGGCCTGGGCCTCTCGGGCGTGGCCGGCTGCCTGATCTCCATGGCCTACACCATCAGCCCGTCGATGGGCGAGCCCTACACCATCACCGCGCTCATCGTCATCACGCTGGGCGGCTTCGGCAGCATGGGCGGCGCGCTCGCCGGTGGTCTGTTGCTCGGCGTGATCGAAGCCCTGGGCATGCACTTCACCAATCCCTCGCTCAAGGCCTTGTTGAGCTACGTGGTCTTCATCAGCGTGCTGCTCCTGCGGCCTGAAGGTCTGTTCTCGCGGAAATCACGTAAAGCATGAACTCCCGTCAATTCCTCATCCGCGACTTGCTGGTCCTCTTCGGACTCACCGGTTGGGCGCTCGCGCTGCCGGGCTTCGCCAGCGAGTTCGCCGTGTCCATGGCGCTCACCTGCCTGATGTACATCGCGCTCTCGTCGAGCTGGGCGCTGTTTTGCGGCACCACGCGCTACCTGTCGCTGGCCACTTCGGCCTTCTTCGGCATCGGCGCCTACACCAGTGCCATCCTGCTGGAGCACGTGTCGTGGGCGCAGGCCATCGGCCTGGGCGCGCTGATTGCCGCGGCCGTGGCGGTGGTCATGGGCGCGGCCGTGCTTCACCTGCGTGGCACCTACTTCGCGGTGCTCACCTTCGGCATGACCGAGCTCATCCGCCACGCCATCAGCTACTTCGAGAAAAGCGTCACCGGCACCGTGGGCCGCGTGCTCATGGTGGTGCCCGAGCGCGACACCATCTACCTCACCGTGCTCGCGCTGGCCGTGATCACGGTGGCGCTGTCCATCACCATCCGGCGCACGCGCTTTGGTCTGGCCATGCTGGGCATCGGCGCCGACGAGCAGCGCGCACAAACGTTGGGCGTGAACACGCGCTGGATCAAGATCGCCGGCTTCGCGCTCACGGCCGCCGTGGCCGGGGCGGTGGGCGCGGCCATGTCGGTGCGCTGGACCTACATCGACCCGCACACCGTGTTCAACCCCTTCATCGGTTTCCAGACCGTGCTCATTGCACTCATCGGTGGCGCCGCCACGCTGTGGGGCCCGCTGATCGCGGCCATCGTCTTCAGCGTGTTGGCCGAGACGCTGCGCCTGCAGGTGCCGCAGATCTACATGATGTCGCTCGGTTTGCTGCTCATCCTCTCGGTGCTGTATTTGCCCGGTGGTCTGGCTTCGCTGCGCGCGGAAACGTTCCGCGGCTGGCGCGACGGGGCCAAAGCCTGGTGGACCGAGACGCGCGACGATTTGAGCGGTGAAACCAAACGCCGCAAACAACTCGAGAAAAGCCTGAGGGAGCGCCGCGATGTCTTCTGATCGCCAACCCCTGCTCGACGCCCGCGACATCACCGTGCGATTCGGCGGTCTCACTGCTGTGGACGCGGTGAGTGCGCGCTTCATGCCGGGCGAACTCGTCGGCATCATCGGCCCCAACGGCGCGGGCAAGACCACCTTCTTCAACGCCATCTCGGGCGTGACCCAACCCACCAGCGGCGCGCTCACGGTGCAAGGGCGCGAGTTGGCCGGCAAGGGCCCGCACCGCTTTGCCGCCAACGGCCTGGCGCGCACTTTCCAGACCCCGCGCACCTTTGCCGACATGCTCGTGCGCGACAACATCGCCTTCGGCCTCAAGTTCACCGGTCGGCGCCCGCGCAAGTACATCTGGTGGGGCGAAGAGACCACGGTGCCTTGGGTGCTGCGCACGCCCGAGAGCATCCTCGGCTTGATCGGGCTGAGTGCGCAGGCCGACTTGCCCGCCGCAGCCATCACGCCGTCGCAGCAGCGCCTGCTGGAGATCGGCATGGCGCTGGCCACGCGCCCGCGCATGTTGCTGCTCGACGAGGTGGCCGCCGGCCTCACCGAAAACGAGGTGGAGGAGATGGCCCGCCTGATCCGGCGCCTGCGCGACGAGCTCGACCTCACTGTGGTCTGGATCGAGCACGCGGTGACCACGTTGCTGCGCCACGTGGAGCGCGTGATCGTGCTGCACCAGGGCAAAAAAATCGCCGACGGCACGCCGGCCGAGGTGGTGCGCAACGCCGAGGTGATCGAGGCCTACCTGGGCGACGAGATGAATGAGACCGAGGAGGCCACCGCATGATGTGGTACCGCCCCATCCCCTTTGAACTCGGTGGCGGCGCGCGCGCGCGGCTCAAGGTCAACGGCCTGTCGGCCGGCTACGGCGCCTTTCTCGTGTTGCGCGATCTGCAGCTCGACATCCAGCCCGGTCTCACCGTGGTGCTTGGCCCCAACGGCGCGGGCAAGACCACGCTGCTGAAGGCGCTCAACGGTTTGATCCCGCGCGGGGGCTCGGTGCTGCTCGACGGCACCGAGATGCCCGAGAAGACGCACGAGATCGTGCAGGCCGGTGTGGCCCTGGTGCCCGAAGGCCGGCAGTTGTTTCCGCAACTGACCGTGACGGAAAACCTCGAACTCGGCGGCTGGCTGGTGCCCAAGGCGCAGCGCGCCGAGCGCCTGGCCCAGGCCTTGGTGGACTTTCCCAAACTCAAGGAACGCGCCACGCAGCTGGCCGGCACCATGAGCGGTGGTGAGCAGCAGATGGTGGCGGTGGCGCGCGCCATGATGTGCGCGCCGCGCCTGCTCATGCTCGACGAACCTTCGCTGGGCCTCGCGCCCAAGATGGTCGATGAATTGCTCACCATCGTGCGCCGCATTGCCGATGCCGGCACCACGGTGCTGATGGTCGAGCAGAACGTGAAGAAGGCGCTCGCGGTGGCCGACCGGGGCTACGTGATGGAGCGCGGCACGCTGGTGGCCAGCGGCCCGGCGAAGCTGCTCGCGCGCTCCACTGTGATCCGCGAGGCCTATCTCGGTGCCGACAAGGATCCCGCCACCGGCACCACCAGCGCGGCCGATGCGGTGCAACGGCGCAAGTCCGTGGCCACCACCTGACAACCCTTTCATCTGAACCCAAGGAGAACCCCATGTCCGACATGTCCATGCTCATCAACGGCCTCAAGGTCACCGCCGAAAAAGGTGCCACCTTCGAGCGCCGCAACCCGCTCGACGGCAGCGTGGCCACGCGCGCGCCTGCCGCTTCACCGGCCGACGCCGTGATGGCGGTGGAAGCCGCCGCCGAGGCCTTCAAGACCTGGAGCGAAACCGGCCCCAGCCTTCGCCGCGCGCTGCTGCTCAAGGCCGCCGACGCGCTGGAAGCCAAGACGCCCGCGTTCATCGAAGCCGTGTCGGCCGAAACCGGCGCCACCGGCATGTGGGGCGGCTTCAACGTGATGCTGGCCGCCGGCATGATCCGCGAGGCCGCCGCGCTCACCACGCAGGTGTCGGGCGAGGTGATCCCGTCCGACGTGCCCGGGTCGCTCGCCATGGGCATTCGCCAGCCGGCCGGTGTGGTGCTCGGCATCGCGCCGTGGAATGCGCCCATCATCCTGGCCGTGCGCGCCATCTGCGTGCCGCTGGCCTGCGGCAACACCGTGATCCTGAAAGGCAGCGAGAACTGCCCGCGCACCCACCAGCTGATCATCGAGGCGTTCCAGGACGCAGGCTTCCCGCCCGGCGTGGTGAACTACATCACCAACGCACCGGCCGACGCCGGTGCCGTGGTCGAAGCCATGGTGGCCCACCCGGCGGTGCGCCGTGTGAACTTCACCGGCTCCACCAAGGTCGGCAAGATCATTGCAGCCACCTGCGCGAAGTACCTCAAGCCCGTGGTGCTCGAGCTCGGCGGCAAGGCCCCACTGGTGGTGCTGGACGACGCCAACCTCGACGACGCCGTCAACGGCGCGGCCTTCGGCGCGTTCGCCAACAGCGGCCAGATCTGCATGAGCACCGAACGCATCATCGTGGACAGCAAGATCGCCGACGCCTTCGTGAAGAAGTTCGCCGACAAGGCCAAGGCCCTGCCGCTGGGCGACCCGCGCAAACCCGAGCCGGTGGTGCTGGGCTCCGTCATCGGCATGGGCACAGTGAACCACTGCAACGAACTCATCGACGACGCGCTGGCCAAAGGCGCCAAGCTCGCGTGTGGCGGCAAGGCCGACACCACGCTCATGCCCGCCACGGTGCTCGACTTTGTGACGCCCGCCATGCGCATCTACCACGAAGAAACCTTCGGCCCGGTGAAATGCGTGGTGCGTGTGAACGGCGTGGAAGAAGCGATCGCCTGCGCCAACGACAACGAATACGGCCTGAGTGCGGCCGTGTTCGGCGGCGACATCGCCCGCGCCTTCAATGTGGCCCGCAAGATCGACAGCGGCATCTGCCACGTCAACGGCCCCACCGTGCACGACGAAGCGCAAATGCCGTTCGGTGGCGTGAAGGGTTCGGGCATCGGCCGCTTCGGCGGCAAGGCCGGCATCGCCGAGTTCACCGAGCTGCGCTGGATCACGGTGCAGACGACGCCGCGCCACTACCCGTTCTGAGGCGCGTCCACCCGCGTCAGGGCGTCGTGCAGGGCAGCGGCTGAGACTCGCCGCGCTCCCAGCACTCGCCCGGAGACGCAGCGTGGGGGCGCGGCAGGCCTTCCCGGTCCATGCGCACCACGCGCGTGCGCCAGCGCCGCACACCCTCGCGGTCCAGCTCCAGGCGCAGCAGCCAGCCGGTGCGGTGCGCGGTCTCGGTGAAGCCGTCGAACACGAAGTTGCCCAGGCTGTAGAACACCGGCTTGCCTGCGACGATCTCGATGTCCTGCGTGACGTGCGGATGCCCGCCCACCACGGCGTCGGCGCCGGCTTCGATCATCAGGCGGGCCAGTGCGCGCTGCCGGGGGCGCGCCAAAGGCTCGTATTCCCAGCCCCAGTGCAGCACCGGGATCACCAGGTCGGCGCCGTGCCGGCTGCGCGCCAGCGCGATGTCGTGGCGCACCTGGGCGTCTTCGCTCCAGGCGATGCCGGGCCGGTCCACGTCGGCCTCGAAACTGCGCGGAAAGAACTCGTTGTAGCCCAGCAGCGCGATGCGCAGGCCGCCGCGTTCGATGACCAAGGGCGCGTGCGCCCGCGCCAGGTCCGCGCCCGCGCCGAAATGGCGGATGCCGTGCCGATCGAGCAGGCCCAGGGTCTGCATCAGCGCTTCGGGCCCGTAGTCGCCCGCGTGGTTGTTGGCCAGCCCCACCGCGTCGAAGTGGCGGCGCAACGGGACCATTACGCGCGGGTGGGCGCGGAAGGTGTAGGGCTTGTCGGGTTCGGGCGTGCCGGTGGTGGCCACGACGGATTCGAGGTTGGCCACCCGCACATCGGCGTCGCGCAGCCAGTGCGCCACGTGCGTGAACGGATCGCGCCCGCTGCGCACCACGCGACCCGGCGTGTCGTCCAGCATCACGTCGCCCACGAACACCATCGACACCGGCTGTCCCGCGTGCTGTGCACCCGCCCCGGCGCACAGCAGCGCCAGCGCCCAGGCAATGGCGAGGCGCTTCATGGTTGCACCTCGTGCCACCGGCATTCAAACTGGAACTGGCGCTCGCGCTGCGGTGAGTACACCCACTGCAGTCCGGTGAGCGAAGGCGTTTGGGGATTGGTGTTCACCACCGGGCGCGTGTAGCCCACCTGGTGCAGCAGCACCGGCCCGCGCGCGCCCTGGTACTGGGTGTAGAGCTGCACGTGGTCCACCGTGCCGGCTCGCGAATCGCCCACCACCACCGCCTTGAAGCGGAAGTGTCGGTTCACGCTCACCGGCTGCACCGCGTAGGGGTTGTTGGTGATGCGCGCATCGTGAACCAGGGTTTCACCGGTGCTGTCGATCGTGCAGCGCAGTGCCGGCGCCGCGAGTGCGCTGGTGCCAGCGAGGGCCAGCGTGATCGGCAGGCTGAACCGCAGCCATGCCGGTCTCGCCCTGCGCTTCCGACCCTGAAGCCCATCCTTCCAACCCATGGTGTTCCCCCGGCCCGTTGTTTTCAGATCCGTCCTGGCCGGGCAGTGCGCTCGGTCACGGGGCGTCCCTGTGCATTGCACCACAGGCGAATCGGGCGGCCCGGCTCTGGCCCCCCGGCCTCAGGCCCGGGTGTCCAGCAAGGTCCCCAGCATCCGGTCTTCGGTCTGCACCGTGCGCAGGTTGGCCGCAAAGTTGTAGAGGCTCATGCGCTGGCCCACCAGGTCGTCGGCCAGTCGGTCAAAGGGCGCAGACACTTCGGTCTCTCGGCCGATCTGCGCGTCCACGCCACCGGTCGCCGGCCGCGCCGTCTGCGTGGTCACCTGTCGCTTGAAATCCGGGGTCTGCACGTTCGCCACGTTGTGGGCGTGCGAGTCCAGTTTGAGCTGGGCGGCGCGCATGCCGCTGAGGCCGATGGCGGTGGCCGAGTTGCCGGAGGTGATGGACAGGGACATGGCGGGCGGATGGGTGGGGATCTCAACAGGCATATCGACCCGCATCGCGGCAACTTGAGCCCCGGGCGACACAAGCGCCGCCCCTCTGCGAAAATCCAGCCCATGAACGCGACCAACACCACCGAACTCATGCACACCCTGGGCCAGCAGGCCAAGGTGGCCTCGGCGCTCATGGCCCAGGCCAGCGCTGCCACCAAGCAGCGCGCCTTGCTCGGCCTGGCCGCCCTGCTGCGCGCCAACGGGGACGCGCTGCAGCGGGACAACGCCAAGGATTTGGAGCGCGCACGCGCCGCCGGTCTGGCCGAGCCCATGGTGGACCGCTTGAAACTCACACCCAAGGTCATCGAGACCTGCGCCCAGGGCTGCGAACAGCTGGCGGCCATGCCCGAGATCATTGGCGACATCACCGGCCTGAAACAGATGCCCAGCGGCATCCGCGTGGGGCAGATGCGCGTGCCCATCGGCGTGTTCGGCATGATCTACGAGAGCCGGCCCAACGTGACCATCGAGGCGGCGTCGCTCTCCATCAAGAGCGGCAATGCCGCCATCCTGCGCGGCGGCTCGGAGGCCATCGAATCCAACCGGGCCCTGGCCGCGCTGGTGCAACGCGCGTTGACCGACGCGGGTCTGCCGCTTGAGGCGGTGCAGCTCGTGCCCACCACCGACCGCGCCGCCGTGGGCCTGCTCATCACCCTGCCCCAGTACGTGGACGTGATCATTCCGCGCGGTGGCAAGGGCCTGATCGAGCGCATCAGCGCCGAGGCCAAGGTGCCGGTCATCAAACACCTGGACGGCAACTGCCACACCTACGTGGACGACCCTTGCGACGTGGCCATGGCCGTGACGGTGGCCGACAACGCCAAGACCCAGAAGTACAGCCCCTGCAACGCCACCGAGAGCCTGCTCGTGGCGCGCAGCGTGGCGGCCGATTTCCTGCCGAAGATCGGCGCCATCTACGCCGCCAAGGGCGTGGAGATGCGTTGCTGCCCCGAGAGCAAGGCCATCCTTTCGGCGGTGCAAGGCGCCCACCTGAAGGACGCCACCGAGGCCGACTGGTCCGAGGAGTACCTGGCGCCGGTCATCAGCATCAAGCTGGTCGAGGGCGTGGACGAAGCGATTACCCACATCAACCGCTACAGCAGCCACCACACCGACGCCATCCTCACCACCCACCACATGCACGCCCAGCGATTTTTGCGCGAGGTGGATTCGGCCAGCGTGATGGTGAACACCAGCACCCGCTTCGCCGATGGTTTCGAGTTCGGCCTGGGCGCCGAAATCGGTATTTCGACCGACAAGTTCCACGCGCGCGGGCCGGTGGGTGTGGAGGGCCTGACCTCGCTCAAGTACGTGGTGCTGGGCGAGGGGGAAGTTCGGGGCTGATCAACGCTCCCCGACTCCGGGGCAGCGCCGCAGAGGCTCATCAGGTCGCAAAATCGGGGCCCCCAGGAGGCGCGCATTTCGCCTTGCAAATCCGTCATCCGACCCCATTACACTGATTACCCCCACCCGTTGCCGCCTCAGGCCCTCTCCTATGGTCCCCCACCTCGTCACCGCCCTCACCGGCCCCATCAACGAGCTAGAGCAGCGCATCCTCGAGTCCACGCCGGTGATCGAGCGCTGGTTTCGGCTCGAGTGGATGGAGCACACGCCGCCGTTCTACAGCTCGGTGGACGTGCGCAACGCCGGCTTCAAGCTCGCACCGGTGGACACCAATCTCTACCCTGGCGGCTGGAACCACCTCACGCCCGAGATGATTCCGCTGGCGGTGCAGGCGGCCATGGCGGCGATCGAGAAGATCTGCCCCGAGGCCAAGAACCTGCTGCTGATTCCCGAGAACACCCGCGACACCTTCTACCTGAGCAACCTGGCCCAGCTGCAGCGCATCTTCTACATGGCCGGCCTCAACGTGCGGCTGGGCTCCATGTCCAACGACATCAAGGCGCCCACCACCATCGAGCTGCCCGGCGGCGAAAAGGTGGTGCTGGAGCCGCTGATCCGCACCAAGCGGCGCCTGGGCCTCAAGAACTTCGACCCCTGCACCATCCTGCTCAACAACGACCTGAGCGCGGGCGTGCCCGGCATCGTGGAAGACCTGCACGAGCAGTACCTGCTGCCGCCGCTGCACGCGGGCTGGCCCACACGGCGCAAGAGCCACCACTTCAAGGCATATGAGGAGGTGTCCAAGCGCTTCGGCAAATTGCTGGGCATGGACCACTGGCTGATCAACCCGATGTTCAACCAGTGCGGCGAGGTGGATTTCAACACCAGCGCCGGCCTGGAATGCCTGCGCAGCAACACCGACGCGCTGCTGGGCAAGATCCGCCGCAAGTACAAGGAATACGGCATCAACGAGAAGCCGTTCGTGGTGGTCAAGGCCGACAACGGCACCGGCGGCATGGGCATCCTCACGGTGCGCGATGCCCGCGAGATCGACAACCTCTCGGCCAAGACCAAGGCCCACATGGCCGTCACCCAGTCGGGTCAGGCGGTGCACGAGGTGATCATCCAGGAGGGTGTGCTCACCAACGAGCGCATCAACAGCGCGGTGGCCGAGCCGGTGGTCTACATGATGGACCGCTACGTGGTGGGCGGTTTCTACCGTGTGCACGCCGACCGGGGAGTCGACGAGAACCTCAACGCGCCCGGCTCCAGCTACGTGCCGCTGGCCTTCGAGCAGAGCGCGCAGCTGCCCCAGCCCGGTGTGAAACCCGGCGCCAGCGTGCCCAACCGCTTCTACATGTACGGCGT
Organism: Polaromonas sp.; assembly: GCA_013823505.1. The sequence goes on from PNMH01000006.1 coordinate 87,978, forward strand.
GATTGGCCGCCTGGCCATGCTCGCGGCCAGCTACGAACTCGAAGCCACCGACCCCGACGCCGAGGTCTACGAGTGAGTTGCTGCGGCGCAACATAAGCGCCGCGCCGCTCCTTTAGAGCCCCTGGCCCACAGACACGGGGCCCCAGGCGGGCGCAAAATCGCGATCCCCAGACAACCTGCCCCGCGCCCGCAAGGCCGGGGTTGTTTTGTGTCAGCAACCAAATCGTCTCTCACAGCGCTCACCCTGGGCGCGATCGGTGTGGTCTACGGCGACATCGGCACCAGCGTGCTGTACGCCGTCAAAGAGGTCTTCGGATCCGGCCACGTTCCGTTCACCCACGCCAACGTCTACGGCGTGCTGTCCATCCTGTTCTGGACGCTCACCGTCATTGTTTCGTTGAAGTACGTGGTGCTGGTGCTGCGCGCCGACAACCACGGTGAAGGCGGCCTGATCGCCATGTTGGCGCTGGCCTCCACGGCGGTGAAAGACCGGCCCGAGCTGCGCCAGACCTTGCTCGCCATCGGCATCTTCGGCACCGCGCTGTTTTACGGCGACGGCGTCATCACGCCAGCCATCTCGGTGCTGTCGGCGGTGGAAGGCCTGGAAGTCATTTCCCCCGCGTTCCGCCAGTACGTGGTGCCGATCACGCTGGTGGTGCTGTTCGCGCTGTTCGCGGTGCAAAAGCGCGGCACTGGCGGCATCGGCAAATTCTTCGGCCCGATCACCGTGGTGTGGTTCCTCGCCATCGCGGGCCTGGGCGTGAACCAGATCCTGGACCACCCCGAGATCCTGGCCGCGCTCAGCCCGCACCACGCGCTGCGCTTCATGTGGCAGCAGCCGGGCACCACCTTCATCATCCTGGGCGCGGTGGTGCTGTGCGTCACCGGGGCCGAAGCGCTTTACGCCGACCTCGGCCATTTCGGCAAGAAGCCGATCCGCCTGGCCTGGTTTCTGGTGGTCATGCCCTGCCTCACGCTGAACTACTTTGGCCAGGGCGCGCTGCTGCTGGCGCGGCCTGAGGCGGTGAAGAACCCGTTCTTCAACATGGCGCCCGACTGGCTGCTGCTGCCGTTGGTGTTGCTGGCCACCATGGCCACGGTGATCGCCTCGCAGGCCCTCATCACCGGCGCCTTCAGCGTCACCAAACAGGCCATGCAACTCGGATATCTGCCGCGCCTTCAGGTGCAGCACACCAGCGAACACGACACCGGCCAGATCTACATGCCCTTCGTCAACTGGGGCCTGTTTGCCGCCATCGTGCTGGCGGTGGTGATGTTCAGGTCGTCCACCAACCTGGCCGCGGCCTACGGCATCGCGGTCACGCTGGACATGCTGATCACCACCGTGCTCACCTTCTTCGTGATCCGCTACGGCTGGAAGTACCCGCTGTGGCTGTGCCTGACCGCCACCGGCTTTTTCTTTGTGGTCGACCTCGCGTTCTTCACCTCGAACCTGCTCAAGCTGTTCGCGGGCGGCTGGTTCCCGCTGCTCATCGGCGGTCTGGTGTTCACGCTCATGATGACCTGGAAGCGCGGGCGCGGCCTCATGGGCCAGGCCCAGCAGGCCGAGGCGCTGGACCTGGCGAGTTTTCTGGAAGCGGTGTTCGTGAGCCCGCCGGTGCGCGTGGCCGGCACCGCGGTGTTCCTCACCGCCGAGAGC